>JAEZTD010000400.1 GCA_023443705.1 Bacillota bacterium
ATGCGGAACTGTTCGGCGTCCCGGTCCCCGACATCTGGCGGCTCCCGCCTGAAGAGGAAGCGCACACCCGCTTCCGCGGCCAGCCAACCGCCACCCGCGCCAGACTCTGCGTGTTCGACATGGGCCAGGTTGTGCTGGAGCTGACCGAGGCGGATGATCAGCCCAGCTCCTGGAAACAGTTTCACGACGAACACGGCCAAGGCGTGCATCACATCGGCTTTCAGGTGACGGACAGGCAATCTGTAATCGATTACTTCAAGTCCAAAGGCGCTGACGTGCGCCACTACGGGGAATACACAGGTGGGAATTACACCTTTGTAGACAGCGAGAAGGCTTTCGGTGTACTGATCAACGTCAAGCATGAGGAGGGTTAACAATGAAGAAGGTCCTGTCCCTGGTTCTTGCGCTGGCCTGTGTTCTGAGCCTCACTGGTCTCGCGATGGCCGAGGCCGCCCCCGACACCAGCCTGAGCGGAACGCTCACCTACTGGAGTTGCTTCTCCGGCGACTCGATGACCTGGGATCAGTGGCGTGTCGGCGAGTTCCAGAAGATGTACCCCAACGTGAAGGTGGACGTGCAGTTCGTACCGGAATCCGCCGGTATGCGCAACGGCAAGCTGATGGCCGCGATCGCGGGCGGCACCGCGCCGGACGTGGTTTGTGCGGACGACTACATCACCGCCTACGGCTTCGCGGCGCAGGGCGCGTTTGAAGCGTGGGATCCGTACATGGACAAGACGGGCATGAACCTCGATGAGTTCATGCCGGGCTTCTCAAACCTCATGAAGTACAAGGGTGCCACCTACCTGCTGCCGCAGGACTCCAACGTGATCTTCATCTACATGAACAACCAGATGTTCAAGGAAGCGGGCCTTGATCCCGCGGTGGACTATCCCAAAAACATCGAAGAGCTGGACGCTCTGGCCGAGAAACTGACCGTCAAGGATGACGGCGGCAACGTGACCCGCTACGGCTTCATCCCGTGGCTGGACAGCGGCGACGACCCGCTGACCTGGCCCTTCATGTTCGGCGGCCAGCTTTATGACCCGGAGGCCAATAAGCTTCTGCTGGATGATCCCGCGGTCATCGCCGCGCTCAACTGGCAGAAGACCTACGCCGACAAGTATTCCGCGGAGAAGATCAAGGGCTTCACCCAGTCTGCGGGCGGCCTGTTCTCCCCCGACCACCCGTTCTTCACCCAGAAGGTCGCGATGACGATGGTCGGCAACTGGGCCACCAACGCGCTGCGCATCTATGCGCCGTCGGTCGAGTACTCGGTGTGTGCAATCCCGGTGCCGGAGGGCGGCCGCGCAGACTCCACGCCGCTGGGCTCCAACGTGTTCGCGATGCCGGTGGGCAGCAAGAACCCGGAACTCGCCGCCGCGTTCTTCGCCTTCTGCGTGCGCCCCGAGATCAACGGCAACAACTTTGACACCTGGCGCTCCATCCCCGTCATCGACCGGCTCTTCGACGATGTGAGCTGGACCAAGAGCGGCGATCCGATCTACGCGCTGGAACGCAAGATCGCCAACTCCGAGCGCTCGGGCCACCCGGGGCTCTGCACCGTGTCCAGCCAACTGCGCGCCGACATGCTCGCCCTGCGCGACACCGTGATCTATACCGGCGCCGACCCGCAGCCGCTGCTCCAGGAACTGGCCGCCAAGCTGCAGCCGGAGCTTGACGCCGCGAAGTAAGGCACTCCTTCAATCTTTCAAGGCGATCGGGGAATGTGTCTTCACCTTTCCCCGATCGCTCTCAGGAAGCCCGGCTCTCGGGATCGGGATCAATCTGTCAGAAGGGAGTGCCTTCAATGATCTTGCAAGCCCGGCGCAGGCACGGCGCTTCGACCAGAGGCCGTACGCAGGCGCTCATCGAGCTGTTCCTCATGTACGCAGTGCTTCTGATCATGGCGGCCTGCTTTATCGTGCCGCTCTTTTGGCTTCTGTCCAGCTCCCTGAAGCGGCCAAGCGAGCTCTTCGAAATTCCCGTACGGTGGATGCCGCGGGAGATACAGTTCGACAACTACATCAAGATGTTCAACACCATCCCCTTCTTCCTCTACCTTCGGAACACGCTTTTTCTCGTCGTCAACAACATCCTGGGCTCCCTGATCTCTTGCTCGCTGGTGGGCTACGGGTTTTCCCGGCTCCGCTGGCCGGGCCGCGACAAGGTATTCGTACTGGTCCTGATCACGATGATCCTCCCCTACCAGGTCACGATGATCCCATTGTTCGTCCAGTTTCAGAGGATGGGCTGGGTCGGCTCGTTCCTGCCCCTGACCGTACCCAACTACTTTGGCAATCCGTTCTTCATCTTTCTGATGCGTCAGTTTTTCGTCGGCATCCCGAATGACCTCTCGGAGGCCTCGCGGATCGACGGCGCGGGAGAATTCCGAATTTATTGGCAGATTTGTATCCCTCTGGCAAAACCTGCACTGGCTACAGTGGCAATCTTCGCTTTCCTGAGATCGTGGAACGATTTCATCGGGCCGCTGATCTACCTGCAGAGCGACAAATTGTATACGCTGTCGGTTGGCGTACAGCTGATCCGTTCCAGGCTCGATCCAAAATGGGAGGTTCTGATGGCGGCGGGGGTCGTGATGGTCCTTCCGGTGCTGGTCATCTTCTTCATGCTGCAAAAATACTTCATCCAGGGCATCGCGCTCTCGGGCATCAAGGGTTAAGGGGGCGTCGCGCATGAAATCGAGAAACCGCGAAATCACGGCAGGCCTATTGTTCATCGCGCCATGGGCCGTCGGCTTTCTGGTGTTTACGCTATTGCCCATCATCCAGTCGTTCTGGTATTCGCTTACGGAATACAAGGTGTTCACCCGCTCATTCACATTCATCGGAGCGTCAAATTACGCCTACATGCTTCGAGACGACGTCTTCAAAGTCTCGCTGTACAACACGCTGTACACCGTTCTCCTGGGTGTGACGGTGTCTACGCTTGTGGCGCTGGCCTCGGCAATTCTGATGGACAACAAGCGGCTGAGGGGACTGAGCGTATTCCGCGTGGTATTCTTCATCCCAACCCTCGTCCCGCTGGTCATCAACTGCATCCTCTGGCTGTGGATCCTCCAGCCGGACATCGGCCTGATCAATACAATCCTGAAGGGCATCGGCCTCTCAAACCCGCCCGGCTGGCTGGCCAGCCCCGTCTGGAGCAAGCCCGCGCTGGTTCTGATGATGGTCTGGGGTTGCGGCGGTCAGGTGATCATCTACCTCGCGGGCCTGCAGGATGTACCGGACTCGCTCTACGAGTCGGCGTCTTTGGACGGCGCAAACTTCATGCAGAGGACGATGCACATCACGATCCCGATGATCGCGCCGGTGATGCTCTACAACGTGGTCACCGCGGTGATCGGCGTGTTTCAGTGGTTTGCGGAGCCGCTCGTCATGACGGAAGGCGGTCCAAGCCAGTCCACGCTCTTTTACTCGCTCTATCTGTACCAGAATGCATTCCAGTTTTTCAAGATGGGGTACGCATCCGCCATGGCATGGGTACTGCTGGCGATCTGTCTGGTCATCATATTCCTGCTGTTCAAAGGGCTGCGGCGCTTCTCGGACAACTGACGTGACACCCGGCAAGTGACAAGCAAAGTTAAAGCAAAGGAAGTGTCTTTATGGAACCGATTCTCGGCACCAACGTGGTCACCCAGATTGGTCTTCTGGTCAACGACATCGAAAAGACCGGCGCGGATTTCTGCAAATTCCTGGGCTGCGAATACCCCGGCTGGAACTGGACCGATCCGCTCGAAAAAGCGCAGACCCAGTACCTCGGGAACCCCAGCGAAGCCCGCGCGAAGCTGATGTTCTTTCACGTCGGCCCCAACGTGGATATTGAGCTGATCGAGCCGGACCACAATCCGTCCACCTGGCGGCACGACCTGGACTTGAACGGCGAGGGGTTCCACCACATCGCCTTTGTCATTAATGGAATGAAGGAGAAATCTGCGGTCCTCGCAGCGAACGGCATGCCCCTCCTGCAAAAGGGCGAGTATACCGGCGGCCGCTACGCCTACCACGACGCGACGGATGCGCTCAAGATGGTATTGGAACTGCTGGAAAACGACTGACCCACTGAGCCTGCGCGGACTCCCGGACGGGGGCCGCGTCCGCGCTTGGCCGCCGAAAGGTTGCCTCCCTGTGGAAAAGCAGGGAAATCCGCGGAACTGGAAACGGCGGACGTCTTCACCAGACCGTGAAGCCGTCCGCCGTTTCTTTATCACATCAAGGC
>JAEZTD010000036.1 GCA_023443705.1 Bacillota bacterium
CGCGCCGTCATCGAGGCCGCCATCGAAGTGCGCGCCGAGAAGGGCTTTGACATCCATCCCGAGATCATGATCCCGCTGGTGGGCGACGTGAAAGAAGTGGGCTACGTCCGCAAGGTCGTCGTCGAGACCGCCGAGAAGGTCATGGCTGAGAAGAACGTCAAGATCGAGTACAAGGTCGGCACCATGATCGAGATCCCCCGCGCGGCCGTCACCGCCGACGAGATCGCCACCGAAGCCGAGTTCTTCTCCTTCGGAACCAACGACCTGACCCAGATGACCTACGGCTTCTCCCGCGACGACGCCGGAAAGTTCCTGGATGCCTACTACGCGAAGAAGATCTTCGAGTCCGATCCGTTCCAGCATCTGGATCAGAACGGCGTGGGCAAGCTGGTCAAGATGGCCGCCGAACTGGGCCGCAAGGCCCGCCCCGGCATCAAGCTGGGCATCTGCGGCGAACATGGCGGCGACCAGTCCTCCGTCATCTTCTGCCACAACGTCGGCCTCGACTACGTGAGCTGCTCGCCCTTCCGCGTGCCGATCGCCCGCCTCGCGGCGGCGCATGCGGCCATCATGGAAAAGAGAGCCAAGGCGTAACGGTCACACCAAGCACAATCCCCCGCCGATTATCGGCGGGGGATTTTTGCATTATTGGCAAACGCGTCGTCAGAAGCATGCGCGGGAAGGGGCCGCCGAGGGGTAGACAAGTCATAAAAAGGCCCCCGCGCTTTGCGCGGGGGCACGGGATGAATTGAGGGCTTAACCCACGGTGAACGCCGGAATCACGCCGCCCTTGTAGGCGTCGTTGTTCACGATGAAGTCGTACACCTTCTGGGACTGGACGGTCTCGCGCAGGGTTTCAACCCAGGGCGCTTCGGCGTCCGCGGCGCGGACCACGATGTAGTTGGTGTAGGTCTTGCCGGCCTCGCCGTCGGCGGGCTCGACAAACACGGCGTCCTTCGACGGGCTGAGCCCAGCGTCCAGCGCGAAGTTGCCGTTGATGACCGCCATGTCCACGTCCTGAAGTGTGCGGGGCAGCTGTGCGGCCTCGATCTCCAGGATGTTGAAATTCTTCGGGTTCTCGGCGATGTCGCCGATGGTCGCGCTGAGGCCTGCGCCTTCCTTCAGCTTGATGAGGCCCGCGCTCTCAAGGAGCAAAAGCGCCCGCGCTTCGTTCGACGGGTCGTTGGTGACGGTGATGGTCGCGCCGTCCTTGAGCTCTTCCAGCGTCTTCGTCTTGCCGGGGTAGAGCGCGTAGGGCTCGTAGTGCACGCCGATGGCGGCGACCAGCTTCTGGTCGTCGGCGACGGAGGCGTTGTAGGCCTCCATGTAGGGCACGTGCTGGAAGTAGTTTGCGCCGAGGTCGCCCGCGGACAGCGCCATATTGGGGGTGGTGTATTCGGTGTAGACGACGATCTCAAGCTCGATGCCCTTGGCGGCCAAGTCGTCTTTGATGAGTTCCAGGATCTCGGCGTGCGGCGTGGGGGTGGCCCCAATGACCAGCTTCTCAGCCATGGCCATGGCGGAGACACCTAGGGTGAGTGCGAGTACCAGGATGAGACTTACCAGTTTCTTCATGGGGTTGCTCCTTTCCTGCAGGCCGGGGGAATATAGGTACCGGCGCTGCGATCCTGCGCACCGCGCGGGGGTCGCGCGGGCAGCGCCCGCGCTATAATGTGCGTGCCGAATGAAAGCCGCCGCATTATTTCAAGAGGAAGAAGTGGGGATGACTACCTGCGCCGCTTGTCGATCATGGAGGAGGCGCCGGTGCCGAACACCTGGATCACCTGCACCAGGACGACCAGAAGGATGCTGGCGATGTAGAGCTTGGGCATATCGAAGCGGTACATGCCGTAATCGATGGCGATCTTGCCCAGGCCGCCCGCGCCCACTGCGCCCGCCATCGCCGTGTAGGCCAGGATGGTGGTCATCGAGATCGCGAGGCCGTTGAGCAGCGAAGGCGTGGATTCCGGCAGCATCACCTTGCGGATGATCTGGAAGGTGGTCGCGCCCATGGACTGGGCGGCCTCGATCACGCCGCCGTCCACCTCGCGCAGCGAGGATTCCACCATCCGCGCAACGTAGGGGAACGCGCTGATCACCAGCGGGAAGATGGCCGCGCGGGTGCCGATGGTGGTGCCCATCACGATTCGCGTGATGGGGAACAGCATCAGAATGAGGATCAGAAACGGCACGGAGCGCAGCACGTTGACCACCGTGCCCAGCGCCTGATTGACCGCCGGGTTTTCGCGCACGCCGCCCTTGCCGGTCACCACCAGCCAGACGCCCAGCGGAAGGCCCAGAAGGTACGAAAAAAGCGTCGCCAGGAGCGTCATCTGCAGGGTCTCCCAGAGCCCGGCGAGCATCAGGCGGATCATCGCCTCGTTTTCCATCAGCCACGCGCTCACGACGCCACCTCCTCAACGACCAGGTTGTGCTTGCGGAGCGATTCGATCATTCGGCCGCTCATCGCCTCGTCTGCGGGAAGCTGCAGCACCAGCTGGCCGCGGGTCTCGCCGCCCACGGTGTCCATCTGGGCGCTGATGATTGACACCGGCGCGCCCTGCTCGATGATGAGGTTCGCGATCACCGGCTCGTAGACCACCCCGCCGTCAAAGATCACGCGCACGAAGCGCCCGGTGGGCAGCTCCGAAAAGTGCTTCAAGCTGCCGCGGAACATCCGCTTTCCGGCCTCGGAGCGGGGGCGCGTGAACAGCTCGCTGACCGCGCCGCTCTCGACGATCCGCCCGTTGTCGATGATCGACACGCGCTCGCAGATCTGGCGGATAACCTCCATTTCGTGGGTGATGACCACGATGGTGATGCCGAGGCGCTGGTTGATGTCCTTCAAAAGATCCAGAATGGCCCGTGTGGTCATGGGGTCGAGGGCGCTGGTTGCCTCGTCGCACAGAAGCACCTTGGGGTCGATTGCCAATGCCCGGGCGATGGCCACCCGCTGCTTCTGGCCACCGGAGAGCTGGGAGGGGTAGGCGCTCAGCTTGTCGCTGAGCCCCACAAGGTCAAGGAGCGCGCGCGTCTTTTCCCGGGCGGCCTTCTTGTCCATCCCGACCAGTTCCATCGGGAAGCGCACGTTGCTTTCTACGCTGCGCTGCATCAGAAGGTTGAAGCTTTGAAACACCATGCCGACGGCGCGCCTAGTCGTGCGGAGCAGCGCGTCGGACAGGGTCGTCACATCGACCCCGTCGATGATGATTTTGCCTTCGGTGGGTTTTTCGAGTAGGTTGATGCACCGGATCAGCGTGGATTTGCCCGCGCCGCTCATGCCGATGATGCCGTGGATGTCGCCCCGCCGAATGGAAAGATCGATGCGATCCAGCGCGACGACGGCGCCATCGCCTTCGCCGTACACCTTGCGCAGCCCGGAAATCCCGATCATTTCATTCTGCAAAGACACACCGATCCCGCCCTTTGACCTGTATATTACCCACCAGTATACCACACAACGGGCCAAATGCAATTGCCACAGCGCCGCGCACAGGGGGGGTTGAACGCTAAGTTTGTGTTTATTTTAAGGCTTTTCCGTCAAAAAACATCTGCGCGTGGCTCAAAACTTGTGCCGCATGCGTCTATCTGTTATAATGTTCCCACCATTTTGGGAGGTAGAATGATGCGCACCACTGGCAGCGCTCCGGTTTTCCAGGTGCCAAAGCGCAAGCGGCCCAGCGGCCGCGTTTGGGTTGCGTTCTTCCTGTGCGTCCTCGTGCCGCCCCTCGGGCTGTTCGTCTTGTGGCGAGGGCTCCGCTGCCCAGTCCGAGGCAAGGTGCTGCTCTCCGCGCTGGCGCTCATTTCGATGACGGTGATGCTGTCCTCGTTTATCAGCTACCAGCTGAACCAGGGCATCCTGATCCCCCAGCAGGCGGCGGGTCAGTATGCGGTGAACGACTATACGACCTCGGCGGGGGCCGTTGTGGAACGGACGGCCGAAGCCACCGCCGGGCCGGAGGAGACCTTAGCGCCCACCGCCGCGCCCGCCCAGCCGGAGATGACACCGGCGCCGGCAAACCCCTTCGGCTGATTTTTCGCCCCATTTCAGCGCCAAAAAACGCCTGATATGGCGCATTTTGAGGGTTTTGCTTGACGAAACGCAGCACAAAGGGTACAATCAGTCTGTATTGTCATCGCCCAAACGACCTGAAACCGCGCGGCGCGGGCCCGCGACGCGCAACGAGTCAACCCTTGAACGGGAGGGCAAGATATGTTCTGTAACAAGTGCGGCAAGACCCTGAACCCTGAGTCCAAGGCTTGCCCCAGCTGCGGACAGCCGGTTGGCGACAGCCGGTTTGAAGGCAGCGGGTATACCTCGTCCCAGGTGCGCTTCGTGCCGGATAGCCCGGAGCAGTCGGGGTATGCGCCTTA
>JAEZTD010000132.1 GCA_023443705.1 Bacillota bacterium
CGAGGACGAGCCGCTTTTGCTCGATCGGATGCGCCGGAAGATCGACCATCTGGACTGCGGCTTTCGGGTGACCGGTTGCGCGGAAAACGGCCGGGAGGCACTGGAGCTCCTCGCGGAGGCGGGGGCGGACCTCGTGGTCACCGACATCCGCATGCCGGTCATGGACGGGATCGAATTGATCCGGCGGGTGCGCGAGCAGCAGCCCCGGCTGGAATGCGCGTTGATCAGCGGGTACGGGGACTTTGAGTACGCGCGCACGGCCCTGCGTCTGGGCATCTGCGAGTATCTTCTAAAGCCGGTTTCCGAGGACGAGCTTCAGCAGGCCCTCGTCCGCATCCGGGAAAAGCTGGATGGGTGGCGGGGCGAACTGAAGAGCGAACTGGCTCCGGCGGAGGAAGCTGGCGCAGACGGCGTGATCGAGCAACTGGGGGCCTACATCCGGGAGCACGCCTTCGAGGAAATCCAGTTTGCGGAGCTGATCACCCGCACAAACTACCACCCAAACTACATATCCCGCCTGTTTGGCAAGCGCTTCGGCGCGCCGCCGCAGCGGTATCAGATCCTGCAGCGGATGAACGAGGCAAAGCGCCTTCTCATGCTCCTGCCGGACGAGCCGGTGCGGCGGATCGCCCAGCGGGTGGGCTATCCGGACCAGAACTACTTTACCCGCGTCTTTCGGCAGACCACCGGCGTCAGTCCCCAGCGGTTCCGAAAGGAAAAAAGCCCGGAGCGGTGAGAAACGCTCGGACCATCCGTCCCCTCAGGGCTCCAATCGCTTCCGACGGCGTGCGTCGGAAGCGAGATGCCGCCGCCAGTGCGCATGCTGGTGGCGGCATCTATAACACTGACCGGTGCGCCGCCCTGGAATTCCGGGGGATTTCAGGAACACGCAGGGTTTCCCCTTTGCAGCGAAAAGCCGCAGGGTTTAGCTGCCTTGGGCAGTGCGGGCCGTTACAGGTGCCATTCCACCTCGGCGGGGTCTTCCGGCAGCGCGGACAGGCAGGCCTCGCCGACTCTTATACACAGCGTCCGGCTGTCCAGTCGCCGGACTTTTGCCCGCGTCACCCGGCCATCCCTGAAGTCAAAGTCCACCAGCGCGCCGGGGGCGCGAAGTCCCCGAACGCTGCCGGATCGCCACAGCGCCGGGCGCGCGGGCAGCAGTTCGATTTCGTCGTCCCTACATTGAAAAAGCATTTCGATGATCCCGGCGCACGCGCCGAAATTGCCGTCGATCTGAAAGGGAGGATGGGCGTCCAGGAGGCTCATGTAGCTGCCGCCGTCGGTCAGGTTCATTTCGCTGCCTGGCTCCACTAGTTTCAGCTGCCGCCGGAGCAGCTTCAGCGCCCGGTCGCCGTCCTTCAGACGCGCCCAGAGACAGATTTTCCAGCCCAGGCTCCAGCCGGTGCCGTCATCGCCCCGGGCATCGAGGGTTCTTTGGCAGGCGTCCGCCAGCGCGCCCTCCGGCGGGATCAGATCGGCGGGGTAGAGGCCGTACAGGTGGGATACGTGGCGGTGGCGCGGCTCGTTTTCTTCGTATTCCGCGTCCCATTCCATCAGCCGCCCGGACGGGGCGATCTCCGGCAGCGGAATTTCTGCGAGCGCGGCGCGCGCCTCCTCCGCCATCGGCTCCGTGAGCGAAAGCGCTTCCAGCGCAAAGAGGTAGCCCGCCAGCACCTCCCGGGCGATCTGGTCGCTCATGGCGGCGCGCTTCGAGACCTTGACGATCTCTCCCTCGCGGACGAATGTGTTCTCCGGCGACGTGGCGGGGGTGAAGAACCGCTGTCCGGCGTCCTTCGCCATCACATCCAGATAGAACCTTGACGAAAGCCGAAGCGCCGGAAGCGCCTTCGTTTTCAGGAGTTCACGGTCGCCGCTATAGTGGTAATGCTCCAGAAGGTGACAACAGAGCCAGCCGAAGCCCATCGGCCAGAACGCGCAGCCTGCAAAGCCGCGGTAGGTTTCACCCACCGGGTTCGCCAGCGCCCAGATGTCGGTGTTGTGGTGCGCGACCGCGCCTTCCGCGCCGTAGTGGAGGCGCGCCGCCCGCTGCCCGGTGACCGACAGGCGGTCGATGAGATCGAACAGCGGCTCGTGAAGCTCGGCGAGGTTCGCCTTTTCCGCGGGCCAGTAGTTCATCTGGGTGTTGATGTTGATCGTGTAGTTGCAGCTCCAGACCGCCCGAAGGTCCTGATTCCAGATGCCCTGCAGGTTCATCGGCTGCGTGCCGGGGCGGGACGCGGCGATCATCAGGTAGCGGGCATAGTCGAACACTAGCGCGCACAGGTCGTTGTCGTCCGGGTGCTCCGGCAGCTGCCGGAGCCGCTCGTCGGTGGGCAAATGGCCGTACCGGCCGCCTTCGAGGCGCAGCCGGGCCCGGCTGAAGAGCGCGCCGTGGTCGAGGGTGTGGGCGTCTCTGGCATCATCAAAGGAGAGGTTCGCAAGCGCTGCGAGGTCCGCTTCCACCAGCGCGGCCTCGTCCGCGCCGTTCAGGTATGGGTGGCGGTCATAGCCCGCGAAGCTGGTTCGCGCGGCCAGCACCACCACCGCGGACGTTGCGCCCGACACGGTGAGCGCGCCGCCCTCCGCCGCGCAGCGCCCGCCGTCAAGGCGTAGAAGCGCGGACGCCCGGCAGCGCATGCCGCGCTTCTCCGATTCGTCGAAATACCGGATCGGGTCATCGCAGTCGAGATAGGAGGGGACGACGTCGGAGGGCGCGAGGGCGTCCATGTCGATCCGGAGTCCCGCCGCGCGGACTTCATGCCGGAGCGGGCTGTTCAGCCGGAGGGTAAAGTCCAGCGCGCCGGGTGTGTCCGCCGAAAGGCGCAAAAACAGCGCCTGGGCGGGGTGGGACGCGAAAACTTCCATCTCATAGCCGACGCCGGTGCGGGTAAAGCGGGTCAGGTGGGTCGCGGCGTCGAGGTTCAGAAAGCGGCGGTAGCCTGTGACGGGG
>JAEZTD010000147.1 GCA_023443705.1 Bacillota bacterium
GAGACGGCCCGGGAGAGTAGGTCGCTGCCGGATTCCAAATGGATGTTGGAGAAAGTTTCCCTTTCTCCAACATCCAACAATATCCCGATATCACAGTTCGCTCCAAACCCACACATGCCCGGGCAAATTCCCCCCCAACCGCATTCCTCAGTAGCTCAATGGCAGAGCATTCGGCTGTTAACCGAAGGGTTGTAAGTTCGAGTCTTACCTGAGGAGCCACCAAGCCCGCAACCTTCCTTGGAAGGTTGCGGGCTTTTTTCTTTGTATCGAGGATGAACGGGCGCATGTGAAGCCTTGTGGGCTCTTTTCTCATGTCACTCTGCGTCGCGGCCGAGTATATAAAGGGAGCAGCTCCTATTGCCAATTCCATTCAAAAAGGCCCCGCGCAGTGGGGCCAATAATCTTTCAAGCGAGGGTTCCAAGGGGCATCATGCCCCTTGGAGGGGACCGGGGGCGGCGCCCCCGGCATTCCTCGCTCTTACGGCTCAATCTCCAGCAGGCTCATCGTCGCGGGCATTTCGTGGGCGGTATTGACCTTCTGGTCGTCCACCACCAGGTCGAAGCAGCTGACCACAATCTGCCCGTTCCACACGCAGGGCTCGCCGGGCTCGTCCAGCCCGCCGTCGAAGCCGTCGCAGTCCGGGCTCTGGGCGATGCGCGTAATGACGCCCTCCGGCGAGATCCTGCCGATGGCGTTACAGGAGAAATCCGCTACGTAGATGTTGCCGTGGGGGTCGATGGTCATGCCGTCGGTGGTCAAAAGGTTCTCCGGGTCGCGGCACCAGAGCTCATTTTCGATCACCTTCGTGCCGTCTTCGGACAGCGTCAGCCGATGCACCGCGCCGTCGCCAAAGTTGCCGATCACCAGCCGTCCCTCCCGGTCGAACACGATGCCATCCACGCCGTACTGGCATTTGGGGTTTTCGGTCACAAAGGTTTCAAGGATGTTCCGGTCGGACAGCGTGTTGGTCACACGGATGCCCTCGTCGTCCAGGCCAAAGCGGTACACGCAGCTTACGAGCTTTCCGCCCGGCCCCTCCACCTTCGCCAGCGTGGACTGGGTGACGTACAGGTTGTTTCCGCGGATCCGGATGCCGTTCGGATGCTCCATGCCGTCCGCCACCACGGTGGTCTTGACGATTTCGTCTCCGTCCAGCCGAACGCGCAGGATGCGCCCGGTGAAGACGAGGTCCGCCCGGCCGGTCCAGCCGGGGTTGTCCACGATGTAGAGGTCGCCGTCCGGCCCAAAGGCGATGCCCATGGACCGAGCCTCGTTCGTTTCCGGGTTCACCGGCACGTCAAACCACTTGCGGACGGACTTGTCCCTTCCGATCTTCAGAACGCAGCTGGGCATGGACATGTCCGCGAAGTTGGGGCAGGACAGGATCAGGTTGCCCTCGAAATCGACCTCCATGCCGTCGGGGGTGGACACGTACTCCTCCGGCAGCAGCATGAACAGCTTGGGCGTCTGCATAAAAACGTCTCCCTTCGTCATTTGCCCGCCATCTTTTCGTAGACGGGCAGCATGGACTGGTAGCAGAGCTCGAACATTTCCTTGACCGGCTTGTAGGCCGCCACGTTTTTTTCGATGGGCTCGTGGGTGTACCTGATGTCGATGAAGCGGTCGATGGCGTCGAAATCCTTGAACAGCCCCACGCCCACGCCGCCGGTCACCGCCGCGCCCATGGACGTGGCCTCCTCGAGGAGCGCCGGGGCCACGATGCGCGCGCCGTAGATGTCCGCCATCATCTGCCGCCACACCGCGCCCTTCGCGCCGCCGCCGATGACCAGGATCTCGTCGATCGGGATCTGCTGACGCAGGATGTCCAGGATGATCGAGAGGTTCATCGTCACGCCCTCGAGCACGCTTCGGAACATGTCGCGCCGCTCGTTCTCCATCTTGAGCCCCAAAAACGCGCCGCGGGCGTCCACGTTCCAGCGGGGCGCGCGCTCGCCCAAGAGGTAGGGCAGGAAGATCACGCCGTTTGACCCCGCAGGGCTCTCGGCGATCTGGGCGTCGATCAGCTGGTACGGGCTGAGGCCGAGGCGCTGGGCCTCGAAGGACTCAAACCGCCCCAGCTCGTTTTTGAGCCAGGCGTAGGCGCCGCCCGCCGACTGCATGGTGCCGTTCGGCGCGTAGAGGCCGGGCACGATGTGCGCCCAGGTGACGGTGCGCATCCCCTCGTCAAGGACCGGCACTTCGCTGGTGGTGGCGATCCACGCGGAGGAACCCACGTAGCTGAAGCTCTTGCCGGGCCTCACGGAGCCCGCGCCCACGTTGGCGCACAGCCCGTCGCCGCCGCCCATGACCACCTTTGTCCCCTCGGCGAGGCCGGTCTCCGCCGCGGCCGCGGCCGTCACGCCGCCCGCCACAAAGGTGGAGGGCACGATCTTCGGGAACTTGTCGTAATCCACCCCGGCGTATTCGATCAGCCGCTCGGACCAGCCGAGGGTTTTTAGGTCCACGCAGGCGTTCGAGGACGCGTCCGAAGGCTCGGTCAGGAAGTTCCCGGTGAGCTTCATGACGATGTAGTCCTTGGCGTTCAGCGTCTTGTAGGTGGCCTCGTAGATTTCCGGCTCGTTGTCCCGCACCCACATCAGCTTCTGGAGCCCGTAGGAGGCGGCGTTCCGGTGGCCGACGATTCCGTAGAATTCCCGCAGCGGGATCTTTTCGCCCAGCGCCCGCGCCTGCGCCTGGGCGCGCTGATCCGCCCAGATGATGGACTTGCGGAGCGGATTTCCCGCCCGGTCGACGCACAGGCAGCCCATCATCTGCCCGCTGAACGACACGGCGGCGATGTCGGCGTTTGAAACCCCGGTTTCAGAAATCAGCGCGCGGCTGGTCTCGCACACGGCGCGCCACCAGTCCGCCGGGTCCTGTTCCACCCATGTCTCGTTGAAGTATTCGGTTCCGTAGGCGTAGACGGCGGAGCCGATCAGCCGGCCCTCCTCGCTGAACAGCGTCGCCTTGTTGCCGGATGTGCCCAGGTCGTGGGCGAGAATGTATTTCATGCCGCAACCCTCCCGGTTTTCGCTAGGCCTCGTTCCACTCTTTTTCGGCGTGTACGGCGGCAGTCCCCTCCGCCGCAGCCGCTTCATTTCGTTCCCGGCGTGTCTACGCCAATTGCCGAAAACGGCAACCCCGCCGTTCCGCTCAATCGTTCCCGGCGTGTCTACGCCAATTGCCGAAAACGGCAACCCCGCCGTTCCACTCAATCGTTCCCGGCGTGTCTATGCCAATTGCCGAAAACGGCAACCCCGCCGTTCTCCTTCACTCGTTCCCGGCGACATGCGCGCCGCGAACGGTTTTTGGAACTAGTGCGCACACTGGTGGAGGAAACATTTCCTTCAAGTCAGCGAGCCGCCCGAAACGCTTTGGCGTTTCAGGCGAGCGAAGGAGCCTGCGTCCCCTCGCGCTGAAAGATCCGCAGGAGATTTCAGCGCATCAATTAGGTTTTCTGTCGCCATCCGCCCCATCTGAAGGCCCGCGCCCTTCGTGGAGGCGGCGCAGTGCGCGCCCAGCACCACGTTGTCAAGGTGGAACCATTCGGAAGCGGGCGGCTCCTCCCGGAACGCGTCGAGCCCCGCGCCGCCGATCGCGCCTTCCTTCAGCGCCGCGAGCAGCGCGTCCTCGTCCACCAGGCCGCCCCGGGCGGTGTTGATGAGGATCGCGCCGGGCTTCATCACCCTGATCTCGTCCGCGCCGATGAAGTTCTCGGTGGATGGGATGAGCGGCAGGTGCAGGCTGATGAAGTCCGCGGTGCGGAGGATTTCCTCCGGCTGCGCGTATTCGATGCCGTTTTCCAAAGCGTATCCCTCGTCCCAGGCGACGTCGTAGGCCAGAACCCGCATGTCGAAGCCCTTCGCCCGCTTCGCCACCAGCTTCCCGATGGCGCCGAGGCCGATCAGCCCCAGCGTCCCGCCGGTCACGTCGAGGGTGGTGATCTTCGACCAGTCCCCGGTGCGGCACTTCCTGTCGATCACGACCAGCTTTCGCGATACCGCCAGCATCAGCGCCATCGCATAGTCCGCCACGGCGGAGGCGTTCGCGCCCACCGTGCGGCTGACCGGGATGCCCCGCGCAGCCGCGGCGGCGAGGTCGATGTTGTCCACGCCCACGCCATATTTGGCGATGGCGCGAAGGCGCGGCGCGGCGGCGATCACGTCGGCGTCCACGGGGTCCACGCCGACGATCAGCCCGTCGCAGGGCGCGATTCTTTCAATCATCTGCTGTTTGGAGAGGATTGCGCCGGTGTCGTTTCGGATCACCTCAAAGCCCGCCGCCGCGAGGCGGTCAAAGAGGGAAGGATCTTCCTTTCCGAAGGAGCGCGGCGTGACGAGTACCTTGACGGACACGCGTATCCCTCCCTATCGCGCCAGACGGTCGCACATTTCGAGGCGCTCGCCGGTGATGTCGGTGTGGAAAACCTCGGCGATCACCTGCGTCCAGCCGTGGATGAAGTAGGTCCAGCCGTCCTCGATGACGAGGCTCCGCGCCGCCTTCTGCGCCTCAGCCTGGTGCATGAACTCCAGCGTACCACGGTAGTTGAACTCCCAGGCGACGCCCTTTTCCGGGAAGCGGCAGGCGTCGGTCAGCGGGGAGCCGGGGCGGTCCTTGCCAAGGCCCGTGGCGTTGATGACCATCGATCCCTCCGGCAGCGCTTCCACGATCCGGTCGTTCAGCGCGGGCTCCGGGCACAGGTGGAAGCTCAGCGGCACGCGGGAATTTTTGAGGATGTTCACTGCCTCGCCCAGCCGGGGCGCGGAGCGGTTGGTCAGGTGGATGCGCCTGGGCACGTTGTCCCCGTGGCGCGGGTCGGCCAGGTACGCGCTCGCCGCCAGCGCGCTGCCGCCGGCGCCCAGCACGCAGACCTCCGCGTTCGGGAAGGCGCGAAAGTAGCCGGCGGGCAGGAATGCGTCCAGCGCCAGCCCCACGGAGATGGGGTCCTTCGCGTGGCCCAGGAGCTTGCCGCCCTCCTTTGAAATCGAGCTCAGCTCCCCGAACATAAGCGCGTAGGGGTCGAGGCAGTCGAACAGGTCGCGGCACGCGGCCAGCAGGTCAATCTTGTGGGTGGTCACCAGCGCGCCGAGGGAGTTTGGGTCGCGCTTTATGAATTCCACCACCGCGCGGTAGTCCTCTTCGGGCGCGTGTATCGAGATGTCGATGCCCTTGATGATGCCGTCGATGCCCAGCGCCTCCGCCCAGACCGGGAACAGGCGCATGATGGAGGACTGACCGGTGGTGACGCCGATAAAGTACATGGTGGGGCGGTCGGCCGGCGCGGGAAGCGTAATCATGAAAGGGCCTCCTTATGTTCACAGTATAGGGGGAATTCCAAGTTTTGCAAGGGTTTTGTGCGCGGGAACGCCCCGCCGATGATCCCATATGAATGTTGGCTTCCAGTGGATGCTTTTTGCGCTTTATCCGCGCCCCTCAAGCGAAAACGCGCGGGCGGGGTTTTTGCGGGTGATGGCTTCGATGTCCGCGGGGGAGACCCCGGCGGCGGCGAGCATCGGAAGAAAGGTTTCGATCAGGTAGCATAGGCCGG
>JAEZTD010000186.1 GCA_023443705.1 Bacillota bacterium
TTCCGGTTTCGTAAGCGCCGAAGAAGCGGAGGATCTCCCGGTCGTTCTCCGCGGCGGCCTCTGGCGATAGCCGGCGAAGCCGCGCTTCCAGCGCCACCTGATCTCGCGCAACCCAAAAGGGCGAGGCGTCGATGTCAAAATAGAAGGTTCTGTCGCCGGAAAAGCGCTCCCGGTCGGGCTGGAACAGGATGACCGGCCTTCCGGTCAGCGCGAAGTCGCCCACCGAAGAGGAATAGTCGGAGATGAGAACGTCCGCCGCCAGTAGAAGCTCCGCCATGTCCTCCCATCCGCTGGCCTCAAGAATGCGTGCGTCCCCGCTCGCCGCCTGAAGCCCTCGCACCTTCGTATGCCCCCGCATGAGGCACACCCAGCACTCGCCGCCTTCCTCCAGCGCGTTCAGTGCGCCGGTCACGTCCATCTCCGCCGCCTGCGCGGCATGGCTTGACGCAGCGTCCCGGCGGTAGGTCGGCGCGTACAGGAGTACGTTCGCGCCCTCCGGGATGCCCAGCGCGGCGCGAACCCGCGCCACCCTGTCCGGGTCAACCCGAAAGAGCAGGTCGTTCCTCGGGGATCCACAGCGCAGGAAAGCGCCCCGGTAATTGAAAGCGCCCCGGTAGACGCGCTCGGCGTGGGCGGAGCCCGTCGTAATCAGGTCGCAATCCGTTTCCACCATGCGCCTGCCTTTTGGGTAGTTCGAGGAGTCCATCAGCATCGTCTTGAAGCCGCGATCGCCATGCCAGGTCTGAAGGTAGAACTGCTTTGTGCCCTTGTATACGTAGGGCGGCTTGGTGGTGTTGTCCACCCAGACCCGCGCCGTCGCCAGCTCATAGAGCGCCCGCGCAGAGCCAAACCGCACGCGCCGCACGTAGGGCGGCGCCACGCCGCGCTTTTTGTCCGGCTCCTCGAAGAGCCAGACCAAATCGAGCCCCGGCCGTGCCGCGCACAGCGCCTCCGAGATTGCCCGCGGATTGTCGGAATAGGCAATGCCGTTGAAGCTGGTCAAGATCACCTTGTCCGGCTTAACTCCGAGCGCAGCGTTTATCAGGCGCATCCAGCCATACCGGGCGCGCTGTGTGACATGCGAAACCATTCGACGGGCGTTCAACCGCATCCCCCCATTTCCTTTATTATACCATAAAGGAGTGGAAAAATCAGCCCCGCTTGGAGGCCGCATGGTGTTTGCACCCGCCTGCGCCACACGCCCGCGTTACGCCTCCGGCTGCTTTTGCGCACGCGGGCTCCCCGCCTCAGCGCCCCGAAATCCGAGGGATTATTAATGGATCTGCCTCCAGCTTCGGCGTAGGTTTGCGCCGCGTTCGTTGCGACGAAGGACCTTAGGATTCTCCCGCCGGATATTCCCAGCGAGAAAAATGGAGAAACCCTCGCGAGTTCCACCGCATTCTACACGCAATACCCAAAAAAATATTTGTCAGTCTATTGCAATTGTACGCCGTGTGTATTATAATGCATTTAGTAAAACGAACGAACTAATAATACCATATTACCAATCAAACGGATGAATTCTTCCCGGTGAATGGTTGTCCGGCGGCATGCCCGTCCGGTTGCCAAATATGAAGGAGGCCTTGCTCATGAAAAAGACCCTCGGTTTGCTTCTGGCCGCAGTGCTTCTGCTGTCCCTGATGCCCGCCGCATTCGCGGCGGACGACAGTCTCAGCGGAACCATCAAGTTCTGGTACACGGCGGACGAATCCAACCCCAACGACTTTGCGGCCGTGTGGCACCGCACGAACATCGAGCTCTTCCAGGCAGCCCACCCCGGTGTGAAAATTGAGGCGACGGTCGTCGCCGACGGCAACGACTACCTGACCAAGATCACTACCGAAATGGCCGCCGGCAACGCGCCGGACGTGTTCCGCACCTGGCTGACCGGCCGCCTCGAGCCCTTCGTCACCGCCGGCCGCGTGATGCCGCTGAACGACCTGGTGGCCGCGACCCCGGCGCTTCAGGAAGTCATCAGCAGCGACGCCATCTCCCTCTCCACCTTCGGCGACAGCTTCTACGCCTTCCCGCTGCTCAGCTCCGGCGAAATGATCTTCTACAACAAGAAGATTTTCGCGGACAACGGCATCGAAGTGCCTGCGAGCTATGACGAGTTCATCGCCGCCTGCGCGACGTTGAAGAATGCCGGCGTGCTGCCCGTGGCCATGGGGGGCAAGGACGTGTGGCCCTGCGCCATCCCCTACATGATGATCTTTGACCGCCTGAACGGCCCCGAGCTCTACGAGGAAGTCGTCGTGGGCAAGACCGCCAAGTTTGATGACCCGGCCTTCATCGCCGCGGGCGAGAAGTTCCAGGAAATGGTCAACGCGGGCGTGTTCTCCCCGGACTGCAACGCGATCTCCTACTCCGACGCGACGACCTCCTTCGCCCAGGGCAAGGCCGCGATGATCTTCGACGGCTCCTGGCAGACCTCGTACTACGGCACCCAGCTGGGCGACGACGTCGGCTTCTTCAACTTCCCGATGATCGAGGGCGGCAAGGGCAGCGCCAACAACTGGCTGAAGAACTATGACGACGCCTACGCCATCTCCTCCAGCACCCAGAACAAGGAAGCGGCCGGCGCCTTCCTGTCCTTCATGTTCTCCAAGGAACGCCAGAAGGAATTCGGCGAGTACGGCAACATCCTGGCCGTCAAGGGCGTGGAGCTCGACACCACGAAGATCATGCCGCTGATGCTCGACATCTCCGAAGCCTTCGCCGGTTCGGACTACTTCGAGATCCCGTGGGACAACCCGCTGGGCACCAACATCGGCACCGAGGTCAACGTGGTCTGCCAGGGCATCATCGCCGGGCAGGACGTGACCGAGCTCTTCACCAAGCTGCAGAAGCTCGCGCAGCTCGAGTGGGCGTAAGAACCGCATTCACCACCGGCGCGGGGCGGGGGTCGGCCCCGTCCCGCGCCATCGTCCGCAGGCGGGCGGACAGATTAAGCCGAAGGGTGTGATATTGTGGAGCAAATGCTGAGGGACAAGAAGGTTATCGCCCTGTTCGTGCTTCCGGCGGTTCTGCTCTTTTCGCTGTTTACCCTGGCCCCCCTGGTGGCATCCTTGGGGTTGTCCTTTTTCAAGTGGGACCTTTTGAGCCCCATGAAGTACATCGGCCTTCTCAACTTTGAGAACCTCCTGACGCTGGACGACACGTTCCTCCAGTCCATCGGCAACACCGTTCAATACCTCTTTCTCTCCATCCTCTTCCAGATTCCGATGGCGTACCTGCTGGCAGTTCTCCTGACCCAGGGGCGCCGATTTGACAAGGGCTTTCGCAACATCATTTTCGTGCCGGTCGCCCTTTCGGGCACCGCGGTCGCGCTGATGTTTTACTTCATATACCACCCGGAGGTCGGCCTTCTGAACAACTTCATCCGCCTCTTCGCGGGTTCGTCGTTTACCCGCGGGTGGCTGGCGGACCCGAATGCGGCGATGATCTGCGTGTGCGCCGCAGTCTCGTGGCAGTTTATCGGCTACCACATGGTCATCTACATCACCGGGATGACCTCCATCTCCCACGACGTGCTGGAAGCCGCCGAGATCGATGGCGCGAACCGCTGGACGACCGTCTGGCACATCATCACGCCGCTGATGAAGCCGGTCATCAAGGTCAGTCTGGTGCTGATCACCACCAGTTCTCTGAAGGTGTTTGACTCTGTGTTTGTGCTGACGGGCGGCGGCCCGGTACACGCCACCGAGGTGATGGCTTCCCACATGTACGCCAAATCCTTCTCCCAACTGCGCTACGGCTACGGCTCGGCCATCGGCTTCTTGCTGTTCCTTTTGTGCGTCGTATGTTCCTGGATCATCACAAGCTGTTTCAGGGAAAAGGAGGAGTCGTGATGGGAAGCGCAAAGCATAAAAAAAACGTCCGCAAGTCCGACGTCGTGCGCTACGCCTTTCTGGGGCTGTACGCCGTCCTGATCGTGTACCCGCTGCTTTTCACGCTGATGGCCTCCTTCAAAAGCAACGCGGAGATCTTCGGCTCGCCCTGGAGCCTGCCCCAGTCCATCAGCCTGACCTTCTACAAAAGGCTGTTCACCGAGTTCAGCATGCACACCTACTTTCTGAACAGCCTCTTCTACTCCGCGGTGGTCTGTCTGGTGGGACTCGTCATCACCACCACTGCCGCCTACGCCATCGGCCGGATGCGCTGGAAGCTGTCCAAGGCGGTGCTGGGGCTCCTGCTGACCGGCCTGATGGTGCCGATGCACGCGATCATCGTGCCGCTGTACATCCTGACCACCCGCGTGGGCATCACCAACCGAACGGCGCTGATGCTGATCTTCATCGCCAACACCATCCCCACCTCCACGTTCATGATCATCGGATTCTTGAAAGGCATTCCCCGGGAGATCGAGGAATCAGCGGTCATCGACGGGTGTACGATTCCCAAGGCCTTTGCCCGGATCGTGTGCCCGATGCTCAAGCCCACGCTGGCCACCGTGACGATCTTCAACTTCCTGGGCGTCTGGAACGAC
>JAEZTD010000203.1 GCA_023443705.1 Bacillota bacterium
CGCATACGCCGTCGCCGTAGATGTCCGCGTGGTCGAAAAAATTCAGGCCCAGTTCCAGGGCCGACTTGACGAAGCGCTCCGCCTCCGGTTTTGCAAGTGTCTTGATGCGCATGCAGCCGACCGCGACGACCGGAACACGCAGCTCGGTTTTGCCCAGTTGCATCGTCCGCATAAATGTCCTCCTATTGCGCCAGCTTGTAGATTTCCAGCACGTCCTGCCAGTAGAGCCTCTTCAGGCCGCCGATAGGCTCCTCCGCGCCAAAGGCCTCCCCGGTCGCCTTCTTCGCCATCAGCTCCAGTTTGCTCTCGTCGATGCCCAGTTCCCGGAGCGTCCCCGGCAGGCCCATCCTGCGGAAGAAATCGCGCAACCGCGCGATGCCCTCCTGAATGATCGCGTCGGAATCCCGGTAGCTTCCCGAAACGCCCATCACATTGACCGCGAACTGCACGAATATACCCACATTGTCCCGGTAAACGTATTGCATCCACGCGGGTGTCAGCACCGCGAGCCCCGCGCCGTGGGCCACGTCGTAGATGGCGGAAAGCTCGTGCTCCATGCCGTGGCATGCCCAGTCCTGTGCACGGCCCATACCTACGAGACCATTGTGCGCCACCGTGCCGCCAAAGCCGACCTCGCACCAAGCTTCATAGTTCTTAGGATTCTGGAGCACGAGTGGTGCGTTTTTCATGATGGTCCGAAGCACCGTCTCGCACAGACCGTCCGTGAGGTCCGTATGGGTGGTGTTGGTGAAGTAGCGCTCAAACACATGGCTCATCATGTCCGCAACGCCGTTTGCGATCTGGTTATTCGGCAGGGTGAAGAAAAATTCCGGGTTCACAATGCTCAGAAGCGGTCTCAGGCGCGGACTGCCGTAGCCGTACTTGAGCTGCTTTTCTTCGTTGGTGATCACGGTGTCGCCGCTGGCTTCGCTGCCGGCCGCGGGGATGGTCAGGATGGTCGCTACGGGCAGCGCCTTCTCGATGGCCTTGCCCTCCTCGTAGATTTCCCAAACGTCACCGTCGTAATACATTCCCATTGCGATGGCCTTGGCCGAGTCGATGGCGCTGCCGCCGCCCACGGCGAGGATCAGGTCGACGTTCTCCTTCCGGCACAGCGCGATTCCCTCGTGCACCAGCGAAAGCCTGGGGTTGGGCACCACGCCACCCAGCTCGACAAACTCGATGTCGTTTTCCTTCAGCGAGGCAGTCACCTTGTCGTAAAGCCCGCTGCGCTTGATGCTGCCCCCGCCGTAATGCAGAAGCACCTTGCGGGCATGCGGCTTCAGAAGCTCGCCAATCTGTTTTTCGGTGTCCCTTCCAAAGAGGATTCGTGCCGGCGAGTAGAAATCAAAATTGAGCATAACCGGTCTCCTTTCTCGCTCCGTGATCGCTGTCTAGTCTGCCTGGGTGCGCGCGATGCGTCCCGCGTTTACGAATGCAGGTACTTCTGCATACGCGACACATCCATTATAAAAGTTAAAGTTCACTTCAAGTCAATAGGGGTTTTGGAAGTTTACTACATATTTCACTTTTAATCCGCGTGTGATCCGGCAACTCCCTGAAGCCGTCTTTTCTACCGAATGGGGCACGAAGCGCTACATGAGCATGAAATACCTGGACAATGCGGAGATGCCCGATTCGAATCCCGTTGCCGGATGACTACCAGCTACCAGACGGCTCTTCCATTTTGCGAAAGATTTTTGAAAGTACCAACGCTCTTCGCCGAGCGAACATACCGTGTCGGCACACAGAAATGAAGAGCTCTATAAACGGGGCAATAACTCTGACGAATGATGTGGAGAGGCACTGCTGGTAGCAGTATAATTTAGCGATATGCTTTCACGCGTGCATTTTATTAATAGACAGTTACTGTGCAAGGTAAGTTAAACAATTTGGGTGCCACCAAGAGGTGTGTAAAGCGGTGCAAATTTTGACGATTTACTTGGGGCGGTGCATCGTATCAATTCATGGTGACTTTGACACCGGCGAGGGTGGGATTTGAATATACCAAGCACTTTCTGACGGAATGAGGGATTTGCCTCATATGGACTTCATGAAATCGCTGATGTAGAGCATCGCAGCGCCGACCGCGGTGGCTTCGCGCTTGTAGGCACATTCCTTCAGGTACGACCCGCTCATGGAGAAGGGGTTCTTGCGGGCGATCATCTCCTTCAGGCGGCCGATGTAGGGGGCCATGAAGCCGCCCACGTGACCGCCGATGATGACGTCCGAATTCAGCGCCATGTGGAGGTTGTTGACGGCGATGGCCATGGCATCCATGTACTCCGACCATCGCGCGATGGAAGCGGGGTCGCCCTTTTCCAGCGAAGCGAAGAACGCCTGTAGGCTGCTCTGATGGCCGTCGGTCAGCCGCCCCGCGCCGAGGTACGCGTCCATGCAGCCCCTCTGGCCGCAGTAGCATGCGTGCCCGCCGGGGATCAGCGTCATGTGGCCAAACTCACTGGCGCGCAGGTCGTCGCCCTCGAAAATGCGCCCGTTGACCAGGAATGCGCCGCCGACGCTGTTGTTGACCGAAAGGTAGACTACGCCTCGCTCCTCGCTGGCGTTGCGAAGCGCGGCATTTTTCCAGAATTCCGCAAAGCCGCCCGCATTGGCGTCGTTGACGAACCGGCAGGGGTATTTGATGAACCCGGCGAAGTCGCGCAGCTGGCCCCTGGTGAAGTTGATAAAGGAAGCGTAGGCCAGTTCCTGTCCGTCCTTGGAGATGATGGCGGGTACCGCAAGGCCCACGCCGAGGATGGTCTCACGGTCGATCCCGGCCTCATCGATCAGATCCTCAATCAGTGTGGAAAGGCCCTTGAAGTAGAATTCCGTGCTGGAGAAGGGCGCCTGTGTGCGCTTGCTGGCGACGATCGAGCCAGCCAGATCCACGATGACCGCGCCGATGTTGTGCGTGGTCACGTCGATCCCCACGGCGTGCTTGGCGCCGGGGTTGATCGACAACGTGCGCGCCTTGCGCCCGCCGGTGGACTGCAAAGGTTCGGTGTTCATCACCAGCCCTTGCGCGATCAGCTCGGTCAGGTTCTGCGTGATCGTGGGCATGCTCATGTCCAGCGAGCTGGACAACTCCTGCTTCGTAACGGCTGGATGATCGTATAAATAATGATAGATCAGATTCCGGTTGATCTTTCGGATCTCGCTGGAAATAGCCTTTTGTCTCGTCAAGGCAGTCAGGCCCCTTCCGTCGGCAATCAATAAAACTTTAGCGAATCGGTTTTGTAAAAGCCACTACCTTAAAATATACCGTTAAATCGATGGAATGTCAATTGCGCATATAGCACTAAATTATTTAAGATTGTTGTATGGAATATATTGACAAAGACCGGAATATGCGGTATAATAGATAACAACTAATGAAAAACGGTTTTGCTAAAGAGATTTATGCAAGAGTACCCAAGGGAGGGG
>JAEZTD010000229.1 GCA_023443705.1 Bacillota bacterium
GTAGTACACCTCGGCCACGTCCAGGATGGTGTGGAAATGCCCTTTCGTCAAAAAGTACTCGTCCCCCACCTTGCCGGGGTAGATGATGGTGGTGCCGAAGCGCAGGTCGCCCGGCGTCTCGGGGATCTGGTTCAGCTCGTAGAATTCGTAGACCATCGGGTTTCCGCGCTTCTGCATCTCCGCAGCGGCGGCCTGATCGTGGAAGGCGGGCGCGACGTCCCGCAGCGTCCGCGCGGTGGGCTGCGCGCCGCCAGTTTCGCAGCGGCCGGTCACAAGGTCAAAATCCAGCACAAAGGGCTTTACTTCCATACCCTTTCTCCTTTCGTGGGGCTATTTGATGGTCAGTCCGCGGGTGGATCGGTCCATTGAAACCGCGATGGCCGCCAGCACGAACACGCCGAACACCACGTTCTGCCAGTAGGCGTCCACGCCGATGAAATTCATGCCGTTATTGATGATGGCGACGGTGAATACGCCGAGAACCGTGCCCAGCGCGCTGCCCTTGCCGCCGGTCAGCGCCGTGCCGCCCAGCACGCAGGAGGCCACGATCAGCAGCGTAAACGGGTCGCCGATGGTGGGCGCGCAGGAGCGCAGCTTGGCCGCGAGGAACACCCCGCCCAGCGCCGCGCACACGCCGTTTACGGTGAACACCGCGATCTTGGTCTTGTCGACGGGGGTTCCGGCGATGCGGGCGGCGCGCTCGTTGCCGCCGATGGCGTACATCGCCCGCCCGATGGCGGTGCGGGTCTGGAACACGTACACCAGCGCGACCAGCATTAGCGCCAATAGAAGCGGCAGCCCCACCACGCCGAAGGACACCTTAAACCAGTTGACCGCGCCCCACATGCTCTTGGGCACCGAAATGGGCGCCTCGGCGATGAGCAGCGCCGCCGACTGCCACACCGACATAAACGCCAGCGACGCGATGAACGAAGGCACCTTCAGCTTTACGTGGATTACGCCCAGCAGAAACCCGGCCACGAGGCCGAAGAGAAGCGAGATCGAAAACGCCACGAAGGTCGCCAGCGCCACGTTCGGCTCCTGCCCGGCGGCGGCGTAATTGTCGCTGAACGCCTTCAGGCACTTGACGAACAGCACGTTTGAAACCGAGCACACCGCGCCCATCGAAAGGTCGATGGACCCGAACAAGAGGACCGACGTCATGCCCACGGACATTATCATCAGCGGCGCGGTGTCCCGAAGCAGGTTCGTCAGGTTGGAGTTTCCCAGAAAGTTCTGCTGGGTGGTGGAAAGCCCCACCACGAGCAGTACGATGGCCGAAAAGCTGAAGTACTGTACGATCTTTTCGCGAAGCCTGTATCTTTTCCCCGCATCAGCGGTCTTTGTCTGACTCATGTTTCGCCCTCCTCACATCATCAGGCTGACGACGTCCACCTGCTCGGGCTTGCTGCCGACGTCCGCGCCGAACTCGCCGGTGATCAGGCCGTCCTGCAAAACCAGGATGCGGTTTGCGAGGCCGATGCACTCGTCCAGCGTGTCGCCCAGAAGGATGACGGACTTGCCCGCCATCGCGATGTCGCGGATCAGCGAATAGATCTCTTCCTTCGCGCCCACGTCCACGCCGCGGGTGGGGTGGTTTAAGATCAGGATGTCCGCGCCGCTGGCCAGCGCCCGGGAGAAGACCACCTTCTGCTGGTTGCCGCCGGACAGCTGCATGAGCAGCTCCCGCCGCCCGCTGGTCTTGACGCGCAGCTTCCCGATCCACTCCTCGGCCTGCTTCGCGATCTTGGCCTTCGACACGAAGGGCCCTTTCTTCAGCTTGGAAGCGTTCGACAGCGCCATGTTGTCCTCGACGGACAGCGTCATCACCACGCCCTCGTACAGCCGCTCCTTCGGGATCATCAGAATCCCGGCGTTTAGCCCTTCCACCGGGGAGCCGAAGTGTACCCGCCTGCCGCGCACCCACACCTCGCCGGAGGTGGGCCGGATGTCGCCGCAGAGCACGGAGCAGATCTCCTCCTTGCCGGAGCCGACCACGCCGCAGAATCCGAGGATCTCGCCCTCCCGCAGCTTGAAGTTCACGTGCTTGAACACGCCGTGAAGCCCAAGGTCGCTTGCCTCCAGCACCGTCTTTTCGGCGGGCCTGCGCTGCTTTTCCAGGTGGTAGTACTCGGTGGTGGTGGTGCGTCCCACCATCATCTCATACAGCCGCTTTTCGGTGGCTTCCTTCGTGGGCAGGTCGCCCACGCTTTTTCCGTCCTTGTAGACGTAGATGCGGTCGGTAACCTCCAGCACCTCGTCCAGCCGGTGGGAGACGAACACCACCGAATGCCCCCGGTCGGCAATTTTGCGCATCTGTTTGAACAGGTTCCTGACTTCCGCCTCGCTCAGAACCGACGTCGGCTCGTCGAGCAGGATCAGGCAATGCTCCTGCCCCGCCTGCTTCGTCACGTTGATGACCTTGGCGATCTCGATCATCTGCCGGGTGGCGAAGTTGAGGTCGGAAACCTTCTTCCTCGGGGAAATGCCGGCGACGTCCACTTCCTCCATAACCTTCTGCGCTTCGCGGTTCATGCGCCCCCAGTCCACAAAGCCGTTCTTTTTAAACCCCTTCTCGTGGCCGAAGAAGATGTTCTGCGCCACGTTCAGGTTGACGATCAGGCTCTGCTCCTGGAACACCATGCCC
>JAEZTD010000235.1 GCA_023443705.1 Bacillota bacterium
CAGACGCCCCGGAGCGCGCCAGGGAAAAGCTCCAGCGCCTGCAATGCTGCCGCGTATTTTCCGTCCGAAGTGCGGATGTCGTACTCCTTGCCCGGTCTGAATCCAAAGCGCGCATAATACGCGGGACTTCCAAAGATGATCGCCGCGCTGTGCCCCGACGCCCGCGCGCTTTTCAGCCCACGCTCGATCAGCGCCCGGCCGACGCCCTGCCGCTGATACTCCGGCAGCACGCTGACGGGGCCGAAGGTGACCGTTTCGAAGCGCTGGTTGTCCTGCCCCACGACGTGCGAACGGGAGAACATGATGTTCCCGACGATGCGCCCGTCCGCCTCGGCCACAAAGTTGAGCTCCGGCAGGAAATCCTCGGAATCCCGAAGCTTCCGGACCAGAAAGTGCTCGTCACAGCCGGGGACGTGCAGATTCCAAAAGGCCTCCCGCGTCAGGTTCTCCACCGTAAAATGATCCTCGGGGCGCTCGTTGCAGATAAAAATCTTCATAGCCATCCCCCATCATCTTATACCATGATTATAGCACAACGGCCCCCTTGCGGAGGCCGTTTGTCAGAAGAAATCTACGGCTGTACCTCGTCCTCGTAGTAATAGACTCTCAAAAGCGACCCGGCTTCGTCCGTGAGCGCCACACCCCAGCGGACGAGACCGGCCTTTTCATAACGTGCGGTCAGCGTACCGCTTTCGGCAAGCGGTTGATCCTCGCTCGTGACGGCTTCGCTTTCGCAGAATACCATCGCCGAGGAGGCATCGCCGCCGAGCTTGACCGAGATGCTCGCGCTGTCCCCAACCTTCGGCGCATCATCCCCCGATCGCGTCCGCGCGGTGACCCCCGCCTCCGCGTTCGTGGTAAACGCCCATCCCTTTTTCCCGTCCAGCGCGATGTTGCCAACGGCGCCATCGGCCGAGACGATGCAGTTTTCCCCCATCGAGACGTAATAGCCCCTGTCCGCGTCCAGCGCGTTCGCAATGCGCACCGTGAACGCGACGCCGCTCTCCCAATAGAGCCAGTCAAGGGTCTCCTGATCGATCGGTGCGACGGACACGCGCGCGACGTCGGAGAAGGCGACTACCTCGAGCGGAGCCTTTCCGTCCTTTTCATAGATGCTGAGCGCGCCTTCGCCCGCTTTCACATCCTCACGCGGCAGGTAGATCGTAAGGCTGGTCAGTACGGCGTCCACATTGTCGTTGTTGAGCGGCGCGAAGACCATATACCCGAGCTTCTGGGTGAGGTCTACCGGCGGGACACCCTTGTAGGGCTGCGAAGGCGACTGCCCATTGCTCCATAAGGCTGCGGATTCGGCAAGGGCCTGAGTTCCTGCGAACATGAGCGCGAGGAGAACCGCAAGCATTGAAACGAATTTTCTCATCTGGCTACCCCCGTCCTTCATGCCGGGTCGTTTGAGCGCCCCGGCGCTATTAAGTTACTTGCTGTTCTGCCTGCGTTTGCGGCGGTCGGCCAGGAGCACTGCGAGTAGCGCCATCAGTCCGAGTCCCCCGAATACAAACGGGTAGAGCGGGATCTCTTCACCGGTCTTGAGCAATCCGCCGAAGAGCGGGACATCCGGATCGAGAAGCGTAATCAGTTCCTCCCAGTTCTCAGGGGTGCGCGGCGTGGTCTTCGGCGGTGTAGGCGGTGTCTCCGTCGGCACATAGGTATTGATGATGTTGTTGCCGCGGACGGAGCGCGCGTAGCCCGGCACCATCTTTTCATTGATGGTGTAGGTGTAGGCGGCGTTCCGGCCGTCCGAGGTGGGCAGGTTGGAGAAGCTGTAGGACCAGCCGTCCGCTTCGGTGACCACCTTCGTCTGGATGACCGCACCGTTCCTCAGAAGGTACACGGTGATGGATTCCGGCCTCGCGCCGGCCGCATCGTTATCGTCCACCCAGGTCTTGGCGCCGGAGACCTCGATGTACCGGATCTCGATTTCAGGCAGCTGGTTGACGATGTTCAGGCCGTCGTAGGTGGCCTCGTAGTTTGCGACAGGCGCTTCCTCAACCGTGTAGACGACCCTCGCACCGCTGTTGCCGTTTCGGTAAATCCGAAGACCGGTGTAGGCATAGGTCCAGATGTCGCCGTTCTTCGTCCAGGTCGGCTGCGCCTTCACCGGCGTTTCGTCTGCGTACAGCGTGAGCGCAATGCTCTCCGGCCTTGTTCCGCCTGCGTTGCCAAGGTCCACCCAGGTCTTGGTCCCCGTCACGGTTCCAAGCGGGATGGGCTCGTCGATCATGCGGATAGTGCCTCCGCTCAGTGCGCTGCTGGTCACGGTGCCATCCGCCGCAATCGTGATGGCGATGTCCTGCGCCTTTACGTAGCCGTCCGGCACGACCGTCTCTACCAGCGCATAGTTTCCGGCTTCGAGCCCTGTCACCAGCCGGTCGCTCGTCGAGGATGTCTGCCAGGATTCAATGAGCGTCCTTGCGCCGCCACGCACCCTGTAGAGGGCGAGCGTCGCGCCCGCGAGCCTTGCGCCGCCCACCGTGCGCTTTGATATGGTCAGCGTTCGCAAGGTATTGGTGATCCTGTATTCAATGGCCTCCCATTCGTTATCGACCGGGGCGGCCACCTTTTCGCGCCGTTCGACCTTGGTAATCGACTTGGCGTAACCGGCCACCTCGGATTCGTCCACGGTGTAGTTGATCCTGGTGGCGTTGCCGTCGCCGTCATACCGGTACTTGGGCAGTTCTGTGAAGCTGTAGCGCCAGGTATCGCCGTCGCCGGAGATTTCCTGTTCGTCGATGCGGACGCCATCGGCCACGAGGTATACGGTAATGCCCTCCGGCCGCTTGCCGTACCGGTTGGCCTCATCCACCCAGATCTTTTCGCCGCGCACATTCACACGTTGGATGCTGTTCTCAAAGCGTATGGCATCGCTGTACACACCTAAGACGTCCAGAATGCCGATCCCGTCGTCTGTAACGGTCACGGTCAGGGCGTAGGACTGCGCGGAGTAGATGGTGCCGTCGTCCTCGATGCCGACTGTGTTCCCCGCGATCTCGGTGACGGTATAGGTGTGTTCGCCGGTATCGTCGCGGCCATCGCTCACCTCGTAGAGGATCGGCTCGAAGGTGATGGTGCCGTCCGCGTTGCTGACGCCGGTCGAGACCAGCGCATTTTCTTCATCGCGAACCTCAAAGCGGAACATGCCGTCCATCAG
>JAEZTD010000307.1 GCA_023443705.1 Bacillota bacterium
CATCGCCTCGTCCGGCAGATTGACGACGTCGATGCCGGCCTCCTTGATCATCTTGGCCAATTCGCGCGTGGTGAGCACGTAGTCGACATCCTGAACGCCGCTGGAGGCCATTTCGGGGCGCTGCGACTCATACTTCTTGGCGGTGCAGGGCATGACCGAGACGACGACGATCTTTTTGGGATCGATGCCGTTCTTCTCGGCAAAGTAGCTCTTGATGATCGCGCCTTCCATCTCATGGGGAGACTTGCAGGAGGACAGGTTCGGGATGAAGTCCGGGTGGAAGGTCTCGCAGTATTTGATCCAGCCCGGCGAGCAGGAGGTGATCATCGGCAGCACGCCGCCGTTTGTCAGGCGTCCGATCAGCTCGTAGGCTTCCTCCATGATGGTGAGGTCCGCCGCGAAGTCGGTGTCGAACACGCGGTCAAAGCCCAGCCGGTGAAGCGCCGTGGCCATCTTGCCGGTGACGAGGGAGCCCATGGGCATGCCGAATTCCTCACCCAGCGCTGCGCGAACGGCGGGCGCGGGCTGCACGACCACGAACTTTTCGGGATCGTTCAGCGCGTCCCACACCTGTTGGGTATCGTCCTTTTCGGTGAGCGCGCCGGTGGGGCAGACCACGATGCACTGGCCGCAGTTGACGCAGGCGGTGGTGCCCAGCGGCATGTCCCAGGCCGATTCGACGGTCGTCTTGAAGCCGCGCTTCGTGGGCCCGATGACGCCGATGTTCTGGATCTTCTCGCACACGGCGACGCAGCGGCGGCAAAGCACGCACTTGTTGTTGTTGCGCACGATGGACGGTGACACGTCGTCGATGTTGTACTCGGTCATCGTGCCGGCAAAGCGGTTTTCATCCTCCACGCCGTACTCGTTGCAGAGGGACTGCAGCTCGCAATTGGTGGAACGCACGCAGGACAGGCACTTTTTGTCATGGTTGGAGAGTAGCAGTTCCAGGTTGATTTTCCGGGCTTCACGCACGGCGGGCGTGTTGGTTTTGACCTTCATGCCTTCCGACGCGGGCAGCACGCAGGCCGCCGACAGCGCTCGGGCGCCGGTGTCCACCACACACATGCGGCAGGCGCCGATTTCGTTGATTCCACTAAGGTAGCACAGCGTGGGGATGCGGATGCCGACGGATTTTGCGGCGTCCAGCACGCTCGTTCCCTCCGGCACGGAGACGTTCACGCCGTCGATTGTGAGGTTTATCATTTTGGTGTCCATGTCGGCTCCTCCTTATTTCTTCGAGATCGCGCCGAACTTGCATTTCTCCATGCAGGCGCCGCATTTGATGCAGGTGTTCTGGGCGATGACGTGCTTCTCCTTCACCTTGCCGCTGATCGCGTTAACGGGGCAGACGCGGGCGCACATGGTGCAGCCGACGCACTTGGCCGGATCGATCTCGTAGCTGAGAAGTTTCTGGCACACGTGGGACGGGCAGCGCTTTTCGTAGATGTGCGCTTCGTACTCGTCGCGGAAGTGGCGGATGGTGGAGAGCACCGGGTTGGGCGCGGTCTGGCCGAGGCCGCACAGCGCCGTGTTCTTGATGGAGACGGCCAGCGCTTCGAGCTTCTCGATGTCGCCTTCCTCGCCCTTGCCCTCGCAGATGCGGTCCAGGATTTCCAGCATGCGGCGGGTGCCGATGCGGCAGGGCGCGCATTTACCGCAGGATTCGTCCACGGTAAAGTCCAGGAAGAAGCGGGCGATGTCCACCATGCAGTTGTCCTCGTCCATGACGATCATGCCGCCGGAGCCCATCATGGAGCCCGCCGCGATCAGGTTGTCGTAGTCGATGTCGGTGTCGAGCAGCGAAGTCGGGAGGCAGCCGCCGGAGGGGCCGCCGGTCTGCACGGCCTTGAATGCCTTGCCACCGGGGATGCCGCCGCCGATTTCGTAGATGATCTCGCGCAGCTTCGTGCCCATCGGCACTTCCACAAGGCCGGTGTTGTTGATTTTGCCGCCCAGCGCGAACACCTTCGTGCCCTTGGACTTCTCGGTGCCCATCGAGGCGAACCACTCGGGCCCGTTCAGGATGATCTGGGGGATGTTGGCGTAGGTCTCCACGTTGTTGAGGATGGTGGGCTTGCCAAACAGGCCCTTGACCGCCGGGAACGGCGGGCGGGGGCGCGGTTCGCCGCGCTCGCCCTCGATGGAGGCCATCAGCGCCGTCTCCTCGCCACAGACGAACGCGCCGGCGCCCAGCCGGATGTCTACGTGGAAGCTGAAGCCGGTGTCAAAGATATTGTCCCCAAGAAGGCCGTATTCACGCGCCTGGTCGATGGCGATTTTGAGCCGTTTGACCGCGATGGGGTACTCCGCGCGGACGTAGATGTAGCCCTGGTTGGAGCCGATCGCGTAGCCGGCGATGGCCATCGCCTCCAGCACCGCATGCGGGTCGCCCTCGAGCACCGAACGGTCCATGAACGCGCCCGGATCGCCTTCGTCGGCGTTGCAGCACACGTACTTCTGGCCGGCGGGCTGCGCCGCCGCGAAGGCCCACTTGCGGCCGGTGGGGAAGCCCGCGCCGCCGCGGCCCCTGAGGCCCGAGCGGGTCATCACATCGATGACTTCGGCAGGGGTCATTTCGGTGAGCGCCTTGCCCAGCGCCTTGTAGCCGTCAAAGGCGATGTACTCGTCGATGGCCTCCGGGTTGATGACGCCGCAATTGCGAAGGGCGATGCGCTTCTGTTTTTTGTAGAAGTCCACATCATCCAGCGCCTTGACGCCGCCGGTGGGCTCGATCGATTCCTTGTACAGAAGGCGGGTGACGATGCGGCCCTTCACCAGGTGCTCTGAGACGATCTCGTCCACGTCGCTCTCCTGGATGCGGCTGTAGAACGCGCCTTCGGGGTAGACGATGACCACCGGGCCGGCTTCGCACAGGCCGAAGCAGCCGGTGTGCACCAGCTTAACCTCGCGGGTGAGGTTGTTGTCCGCAATCAGCTTTTCAAAGCGGTTGTACACCAGCGTGGAACCGGAGGACGTGCAACCGGTACCGGCGCAGATCAGAACGTGGGAACGGAAAAGATCCATTTGTGATTCCTCCTCAATCGATCAGCCGGGCTTATTCGGCCGCGCCGATGGTGTATTCATCCACAGGCTTGCCGTTGACGATGTGCTCGGCCACGATGCGCGGCACCATCTCCGGCTTGACATTGACGTAGGTGACCTTGTCTTGCCCGGGCAGCGTGACCTCCACCATCGGCTCCAGCCTGCACATGCCGATGCAGCCGGTCTGCGCGACGGTCACATCCAGGAGGCTGCGCTTGCCGACTTCGTCCATAAAGGCCAGCATGACCGGGCGCGCGCCGGCGGCGATGCCGCAGGTCGCCATGCCGACGACGACGCGGGTTCCCTGGTGTTCGCGGCGAAGGTTGACCTGATCGAGCGTCTTTTGGCGGATGGCCTCCAGTTCAGCTAAGGATTTCATGTTTGACACCTCCATAAAGTGTTGATTATTCTGTCAATCGGGGGTTTTGCTCCACTACGGCTATGCCCTCGGACAGGTATCCGTCCAGCCAGGCGAAAACTTCCGCCCCGGAGAGGGGCAAGCCGCCCAGCGCTTCGCGGATGGGCCTTGTGTCGAATTCAAACGTTCGTCCGTCCGCCGAATAGCGGAGTACGAAGTCCGGACGCTCCGGGCTGCCCATTACCAGCGAGAGGAACGTGCCCTTGAGGTCCCCAAGCGGAGGCAAATCCACGTGGGAGGCCTGAAAAGTTGCGGTCAGAACCGTTCCGACGCCCACTTCCGACTTCAGCACGACCGAACCTGCGCACATTTCGGCGCACTGCTTGAACATCGGGATGCCCAGGCCGACCTTGCGGGTCGTTCGCGTGGTGGCGAAGGGGCTCTCCACGCGGCGGAGCAGCGCTGCGTCCATACCGCAGCCGTCGTCTGAGATGACGATGGTCAGACTGTCTTGGGCGGTGTCCAGCGCCACGGTGACGACCACAAGCTTTGCGCCCGCCGCCACCGAGTTCTGCACGAGGTCCAGGATGTGGAGCGCCAGTTCAAACATATTACATCGCCTGATACTTCTGGACGATCGCCGGGAGATCGTCCGGCA
>JAEZTD010000220.1 GCA_023443705.1 Bacillota bacterium
CCGCTGGCGCTCTCCGGCGGGCAGAAGCAGCGGGTGAACATCGCGCGCGCCATCGTCCGCAGGCCCGGCCTTCTCTTGCTGGACGAGCCGTTGTCCCACCTGGACGGCAAGATGCGCCAGCAGCTGCGCTACCAGATCAAGCGTATGCACCACGAAATCAAGTGTACCACCATCATTGTCACCCACGACCAGATGGAGGCCATGAGCCTGGCGGACCGAATCGTAATCATGGATCAGGGCAGGCTGCAGCAGATTGGCACGCCGCTGGAGGTCTACGATAACCCGGCGAATGTCTTCGTGGCGGGGTTCATCGGGGAACCGCCGATGAACCTGCTCGGCGCGGTCATTGACAAGAGCCCGGGCGGCTATGTGTTCACCTTTCCCGGCAGCAATCTGAGAATCGGCGTGCCGGAGCGGTATGAATCGGTGGTGCGCGCCGGCATGCGGCTGACGCTGGGCGTCCGGCCGGTGGATGTAATCCTAGAGCGCGGTGAAAACGATCCGGGCACGCCCATTCCGGTGGCGGTGTATGAGAACCTGGGCGATGAACGGCGCGTGGGCGTCCGGGTGGGGGACAGCCTCCTGAACCTGACCACCGTCGAGCCCATCTACTTTGAGCGGGGCGACCTGATCCGGCTGAAGTTCAACGCCGAGCGGACACACCTGTTTGACCCGGACACCGGCGAACGGATTCGCGCGGCGTCATGAGGGCAGGTTTTCGGCTGATTGGGCGGTTGCTCGCACACCCGGTTCGGGCGATGGACGAGGATGCGTTTGCCTCGCAGCCCTTCGCCCTGTGGTTTCTGTGCCAGATCCCGATGCTGATCGCGCTGACGGTCACCGGCCTTCTGGACCCGGCGGTCGGCCGCGAGGCCGACGCGGCCGGTGCGGCGCTGTATCTGGGCGGGGCGGCGCTGGTGTGCGGTTTTTCGATGCTTTTAAACTTCGCACGGAATTTCCTGGTTCTCTGGGCGGGCGGACAGCGCCTGTACCTCTCCGGGGCTACCCGGAGGATGCTTCCGCTGAACGGGCTGTACGCCCTCCTCGAAGCGGTGTACACCGCGGCGCTCTTTGTACTTCGGCCGCTTCTGCCCGCGGCGCCCTACGCCGTAATGGAGCAAATATGCCTGTTCGGCCTGCAGCTCTTCTTCGCGGCGTACGTGGCGCTGATCCTCTACCATCGGGAGGGCGCGTCGAGCGTGCGCAGCGTAGCGGTAGGCCTCGGCTGCTTCCTCGCCAGCAGCGCCTGGCTGCTGCTGGGAACGATATTCGGATGACGGGAGGATTCTGCTATGAGCTTGTCCGTGGTGGTGCTGGCGGTCGCGGTCGTCGGCGCGTTCCTCATCAACAAAATGGCCGCGGCCCTGCTGACCCGCCTTCTGCCCGACGGGTGGTGGTTGAAACCGCTGAGGATGCTCGTGGGGTGGGGGCTTGGGGTGCTGTTTATCTACTTCGCGGGCTATTATATCATGGGCAAGGAGACGCCCATCGGCATGGCGCTTCTCACAGCGCTCGCGCCCTGGGCGGCGTACCTGGCGTGGAAGATCGTGACAAAAGCCAGAATGATTGAGGAATAATGCCGGCAAACGAAAGCGGATTCGCGGAAGGGTGGCATGGTATGTTGATTCCCAAGGCGATGAAAGCTCTGGTGGCGCACGCGCAGGGCCAGTATTCGCTGGACGAGGTTCCGGTGCCGGTTCCCGGATTTGGGGAAATCCTGCTGAAGGTTGAGGCCTGCGGCATCTGCGCGGGAGACGTCAAGGCGACCCATAAAGCCGCGCGCTTCTGGGGCGGAGACGGCATGCCGGGATACTGCGAACCGCCGTTTACGCCGGGGCACGAGTTCCTCGGTGAAATCGCCGCGATGGGCGGCGGCGTAGAGGGCGGCTTTTCGGTGGGCGACCGGCTTGTGACCGAACAGATCGTGCCCTGCGGCGAGTGCCGCTACTGCAAAGAGGGGAAGTACTGGCTGTGCGCGCCTCACAATGTGTACGGCTTCAAGTACTACCTCAATGGCGGCATGGCGGAATACGTGCTGCTTCCGAAGAACGCCCGAAACTACAGGATCTCCAAGGAACTGCCGATGGAGGAGGCCGTTCTGATCGAGCCATATGCCTGTTCGCTGCGCGGCGTGCGCCAGGGGCGCATCACCTGTGACGACGTGGTCGTACTGTCCGGCGCGGGCACGCTGGGGCTGGGCATGATCGGCGCGATCAAGCAGCGCAACCCGAAAAAGCTGATCGTGCTGGACATGAACGACATGCGCCTGGAGAAGGCAAAGGAGTTCGGCGCGGACAAAGTACTCAATCCCGGCAAGACCGACGCGATCCGGCGGGTGCTGGATGAAACGGATGGTTACGGCTGCGACGTGTACATCGAGGTGACCGGACATCCAAGTTCGGTCGGTCAGGGCTTGGAGATGATCGCCAAGGGCGGGCGCTTCGTGGAGTTTTCGGTGTTCAGCGCCCCGGCCACCGTGGACTGGTCGATCATCGGGGATACGAAGGAGATCGTCATCTACGGTTCTCAGCTGAGCCCCTACTGCTACCCCTCGACGATCGAGGGCATCACGACGCGCAAGCTGCCGACAAAGGGCGTGGTCAGCCACGTCTATCCGCTGAGCGAGTGGGCCGAGGCATTCCGGATGGCGGAGAGCGGAAACGCAATCAAGGTTGTGCTGGAGCCTTAGGAATCAAGATAAATAGCCCCGCCGTGAACCGCGCGTCGCATTCATGGCGGGGATTTTTTCGCGGGTGTGGTTTATACGATGTGTGGCGCGGCGCAGTTAAAGCTGAGCAAAACCGCGAAATTTGAGCGCGTCGGCCATCAAAGCAGAAGCTTCTTTTAAGCCGGCATCCGCTGAAGACGACCCGGGCCGGCGAAGCGGCGGGCGTAGGGCAGCGCCACATCCCGGGCCGCCTGGCGCCGACGGAGTTCAAGAAATCCCATACCGCAAAATTTCCGTCTGATTTGGCGGCACAATCCGGCTACAATTCAGTATATCCTCTGTTGGTTACAATCGCGTCCAGACTGCGCCCGGCTTTGCACAACTCGCAATGTTCTGCGCGGGCAGAATAGTATCCGCCAATGTCGGCACTGGTAAATATCGAGAAGATTTCGTGACCGAGAACCGACGATTCGGCAGAAAACAGCGCGAGGATGCCCACCAACACTCCGCCATAGTACGAGAGGCATTCCAACGCCTGGGATGCTGTCTTCGCGCTGGACACCGATGCCAACAGCAGGATCGTATTCTGCCCCTCGATGTACTTTCTCGCGCTGGGCAGGAAAATTAGCTGCCCGCCTACGCTCTGAATCGGCGTCATGACGCGGATTTCTCCACCTCTGTTGAACACCATCAGTCCGTCTCTGAGCAGTTCTTCTGCAAGGTATGCCCCGATGACCTCGGTATTTTCCATGCATATGATTGTGTTGACTTCTGTGCTTGTCAAGAATCTCTCGGCGAAACTGCGCGCCACCTCTTTGGCCGCCAAAGCGCTGGTTCTCAGTGTGCTCACATCCAGATAGTGGCTGATGTGTGAATTGCTTGTGGCAAAGTGTCCTGGCGTCACCTTCATGGTTATGGCCGGATTCTTGGGCGACGGAACAACATAAGGTTCCTGCAACATGCGCATCCACCTCCAAATCACCCTTGGTGCGACTCGAAAAATCAAGGCGATGAAGATCGAACAGGGTACAGGGCCTATCACGTGTGCCGGAAAGGGGCTGGTCATACTCAGTTTCCGTGCTCCTCCGAAAACCCGGGAAACGTTTCGCCGTCATCATTATATAGTTGCTCTCAAACAATGTCAATTCCGGATTTCATGTAAATCCCGGCAAACACCTCCCCTCTCTTTGTGCAGAGTGATCAAGCGATGATTCCAATCCGCTTCGGGGTGGCGCGTATCCGCTGTCGGAACGACGAAAGGGGATGTACCGATATTGGAACGTGTACAAAGGGATACGGCGACCTCAGCCCTGTGGCAGGCAATGGGAATGCGCTCCGAGCCTCTCTTCCTCCGCCATCATGCCGACAAACCGCGATGCAAGTTCCGGGTCAAACCGTACGCCGGCGCCTTGGCAAAGCTTTTCCAGCGCTTTGGCCGCGTCGCCCCGGCCTGAAGACATCCGTGGGTAACAATCCTCATCATACGAGCGAACAATCGCGAGAATGCGCGCCAGCACCGGGATTTCTTCCCCCTTCAGTGCGCGGGGGAAGCCCTGCCCGTTCCACCATTCGTGCTGACACAGCACGGCATCCGCCACAGCGGAGCGCTCGCCCAGCGCGCCCAGAATCCTGTAGCCGATCTCAACGTGCTTTTTAAGGGCCGTCCATTCGCGCTCGTCCCTGACTTCATCCTCTTTGACCACCTCGTCAGGAAGGGCGACTTTCCCGATGTACATGTACTTCACAGCCATAGAAAGATCTGCCCGGCTTTCTGACGCAAGCCCGAGATAAGACGCAAATTCCGCCGCAAGGAACCGGAGCCGCTCAAGCTGCTCCTTTGTCTCATCGCCCTTTTCCCACATGCGCACTTCGATCGTCTGGATGATGGCCGCCCGCGCCGCCTTGCCCTCCACAAGCTTCATTTCGTACATCGCTTTTTCCGCTGTCAGCAGTACTTCGTTGAGGCTGGTCTCCATGTTGGTCTTGGTTGCCAGACCCATCGAGATGCTGACGGGGATCCCGTCCCGTTGCGCCGCGCGAGCCTCCAGTATCCTTCGGAGGACCGCAGATGCCCTTTCATATTCGGTGCGCGGCAGGATTACGGCGAATTCATCCCCTCCCCAACGCGAAATGATATCATCCTTCCGGCAGTTCTCTTCGAGCATGCGTGCCGCCTTCCTGATCCACAGGTCTCCTTCCTGGTGTCCGAAGGCGTCGTTGACAAACTTCAACCCATTCATATCGCCGTAGAGCAGTGAGATCGGGAGGCAGTCTTCTGCCTGATCAAATTCCCGTATTTTCGCGTCAAAATAGCTCTTGTTATAAAGCCCCGTCAATTCGTCGTGCTCCGACAAGCTCTTTATTCGGGCAAGGCCACTCTGGATTTTGCTTTTCTGCTCGCTAAAGCTCATCTGAATCAGCCCGATCGCGTTTATAAACCGCATGCCATGCATGACGACGTATACGAAAATCTGATCGACCCGGAACAAATGGGAAAAGGCTATCGCGCAGAAAACCCAGGCAATGTTGAGAACACCCAGAAAAAGGGCAGGCCCGCGCTGTTTTCGCCCGACCTCAATCATGAGTTGACCAACCCGAAACGCCATTAAATATAACGCCAAATCGACATACACGATCAGCGCATACCCCCATACGTTGAAGAGGGCAAGGGTGGCAAAGCCCATCAGCCACGCCGCCGACCCGCCCACCCAAAACCGTTTTCTGACCCTGATCTCCAGAAAGCTGTAGATTCCAAGAGTAATCAAAAGATTTGCATAGAAATAAGACGCTGTGCTGAAGAGAAAAATTAGCCTACTCCCACGGAGCAGTTCAGGGAAAAACGCGTCCAAGGCGTAATTCAGCGCGATGACGGCCCAACCAGCAAACCATAGCGCGAGGTAGGTTCTGCGCTCGGTCAAAAAGATGTTGATGTAGGTCGCCAGCAAAATAAAAACGGCGCCGAGCGAAGCGACCAGGAGTATTGTGGATGACTGCGTAAGCCTTCCCCCTCTTTTGAGGCGGCCGCCCGGTTATTCGTTGCGATTCTGGCATCGCGCAGAAGGCGTACGCTTCCGCGTCAGGCCCTATAGAGTTAATCGACAGAATTTACCTCAAATTATACCTGCGGGCGTGTGAATTCGCAATTATTTAACATTTCACGCAACCGCCGGCACCCCGCTCCTCCTGCATGAGGGCCGGTCTTTTCTTCGCCCCGCGTGCGCGACAACTGGATCAGTAGCGAAGTCAGAACATATATTTTTAGGAATAAAGTTAAATAATCACCGGTTATGAGCGCGCGGGTTGGTTATGAAACAATTCTTTACGTTTAATATAGATAACATCGCAATACTGGTGAGCAAGTTTTCTTGTGCTTGCAGAGGGGGGCCCAAAGATGGTACACACCATCATGGCTGTGGACGACGAGTCCGTCAACCTGTCTGTACTTTGAAGCTGCTGATCCAGGAAAACGATGTTCGCGCCTATAAGTCGGGTGAAGCGGCGCTGGCTGCGCTCGAGGAGAATCCGAAGCCCGACCTCATTCTGCTGGACATCATGATGCCCGGTCTGGATGGCTTTGCCACGTTGTCCAGAGTACATGATCGTCCGGAGACTCGAAATATCCCGGTCATCTTCATCACCTCGCTGGACAGCCCCAAGTACGAAGACAAGGGGTTTCGGCTTGGCGCGGTTGATTATATTACAAAACCATTCAAACCCTCCACCGTGCTTGCCCGTGTCAACGCCCACCTGGAACTCAAGGAGGCGCGCGACCGGCTGAAGGATCAAAACCGCTGGCTGGAAGTCGAGGTCGAGAAGCGCTTGGAGGAGATCCATCTGGTCCAGAC
>JAEZTD010000342.1 GCA_023443705.1 Bacillota bacterium
GGCTTCCCCCCGACGGCATGGCGGACGCTTCGGACATCCGGGCAATCCGGCTGGCGGCGGGCGCGCCCCTCGGCAGCGTGCGGGTGACGGCGACGAAGATCAACGTCCGGCGGGGCCCGGGCACCGAGAACGGTGTGATCGCCGTGGCGGCAAAGGGCGACGTGTTGGCCCTTACCGGCGACGACACCGAGGCCTGGCACGGCGTCTTCTACCGGGACGGACGGGCCTATGTCAGCGCAAAGCATGTGGAAGCGGTCTGACGGATGGAAAGGAAGGGGAGGTTTTGTGAAAAGGTTTTGGACGGTTCCGGCATTGTTTCTTTTGCAGACGGCCGCGCGGGCGGAGGGCGCCGCCGCGCCGATCGATCTGACGCCGCTTCTTGAAGCGGTCGTGAGCCTCGCGCTGTCGCTGATCACCGCGTTTATGATCCCGTGGATCCGGGCGCGTTACTCCGCCGAGCAGCGAAGGCGCATTTCGGCGGCGGTGGAGGTCGCGGTATTCGCGGCGGAGCAGCTCTTTGGCGCGGGCGCGGGCGGCAAAAAGCTGGAGTGGGCGGCTCGGCAGCTTGAGGAGAAGGGCTTTCGCGTGGACCGCGCCGCCATCGAGGCGGAGGTTCTGAAGCTGAAGGGATTGGGCCGCGCAATCTCCGCGGCGGGCGGCGCGAACGGGTAATACCAATCCGAAAGATTAATTCATCGTCGGACCGGAACTTATCGCCGAGAACTGTGACGCCTTCCGCTCAAAATAGCGCTGCATTTCACGCCGAAGGCGTATCCCGAAGGGTTTCCTCGCTCCGGCTCCTTGTTCTCAATCGAAGATCTCTCGGCCCTTTGGAATGATTAATATTCCTACTTGGTATAAACCACGGGATTGTTCCGAAAAGAACGCATACGGCCACCGGCTTTCGCCGGTGGCCGTATGTATGAAGCGGAGGGTTACGTGGTTTCGTCTTCTTCAGGAAGGCTTGTGTCCGGGGCGGCCGCTTCCGGCGGTGAGTGAACCCGAACGGCGCACGCCAGGCATTTCGGCGCGTCATCCGGCAGAAGGCGCTCCGCAAGGCCGGCCATTGCAAGAAGCGGATAGGCGCCGTAGAAGAGGATGAGAAGCAGGCTCAAAACCTGTGTCACAAGGTAGATCCATGGCGCGCCCAGAAGCGCGCTCTGTTGCACGCCCACATACCATGACGATACCGTGCCCGATATCTTTTGTCAACGCGGTCGCGGTTGACAGCACCCGGCATCGGTGGGATAATGCGCGTATGAAAGGGGGGCGCGAAGCATGGAGATCAAAATGCTGGAAATCCGCTCCGACCGCGGCGTGACCCGCCCGGTACTGATCCGGGACGGGGGTGCGGCGCTCCTCGCGGACACCGGCTATCCGCTGACGGCGGAGGCGGTGCTTTCGGCAATGCGCGGCGCCGGGTGCGATTCGGAAGCGCTTGCCGTCATCGCGCTGACCCATCAGGACATTGACCACGTGGGCTGCGCGAAGGACATCCTCGCCCGCTGCCCCGGCGCTACGGCGCTGTGCCACGAGGCGGAAGCGCCCTACATCCGCGGCGACAGGACGCCGGTCAAGTACGAATCACTGCCGGAGGATCACGAATTCCGGCTGGCCTACGCGCGGCGCGTGCTGCCTTCCGTCCGTACGGTGAAGGATGGCGAGCGGCTGCCCTTTCCCGCGGAAGTCGTCGCGGTACACACCCCCGGACACACGCCGGGACACATGTGCCTGTACATCCCTTCGGCGCGGGCGCTGATTGCGGGCGACGCGCTCAACATGGACGGCGGCGCGCTGACCGGCCCCAATCCGGTGTATACAAAGGACATGCAGGAGGCATACCGGTCGCTTGAGAAGCTTGCGGCGCTCGCCATCGACCGCGTCTACACCTTTCACGGCGGGGTTTTTGAAGGCGACGTGGCCGGCGCGCTCATGCGGCTGATCGCCGCCGCGCCGGGCCGCTGAAGCAGCGCGGATCATGAAGGGCTCTGGAACCGCGCCCGCGTTTGGCGCGTCAGAAGAAAAAACCGCGGCGAACGCGGGGAGGGAGGGGCTATACGCGAAAGATCCATCCGTCGTATAGCCCTCGCCCTGTGCGCGGCGTTCGTCATTTTCATCGGCCTCTCCATCGGCCTTTCGTTCGTTCACGCCGGGCACCACTGCGCCGACGGGCGCTGTTCGTTCTGCGTCGCCTACCAGAGCGCGCAGTACCTGATGCACATCCTGGGCCTCGCGGCGTTCCTCCGCGCGGCGATCTTTTTCACGCGCTTCTCCCGGGTCGGCCGCGCCGCGCCGGGGCGCTTTCGGCTGATCGCAGCATCGCCCGTTTCGCTGAACATCCGTCTGAACAATTGATATTCCCCCATGCGCGGCCCGCGGTGCGGGCTTTTTGACCATCCCATTTATTTTCGCATGGAGGGAAAATTTGATATGAAGAAATCGCTGGCGGCGCTTGCCGCCCTGGCCGCCCTATCCATTCTGTACACTTTCGCGCTTCCGGCCTTTGCCGCGGAGGGCGAGAGGCTTTCCATCGTCGCCACCAATTTCCCCGGCTTTGACTTTGCCCGAACGGTGGCGGGTGGAAACTGCGATGTGGAGCTGCTGCCCCCCGGCGCGGAGAGCCACACCTATGAGCCCACGCCCCGGGAC
>JAEZTD010000386.1 GCA_023443705.1 Bacillota bacterium
CAAAGTTCGGCCTTTCGCCGCATTTGAGGCTTGCCATTTGTGCCAAAACCCGATACAATAGATTGAAGATAGGGGCGCTTGCGCCACGATGGGAGGAGACCAACGTGTACAAGGAAACGGTGAAGGCCGCATCCGACAAGATGGACAAGACCATCGCGGTCATTCAAAAGGAGCTTTCGACACTGCGCGCCGGTCGCGCAAATCCCAAGATCCTGGATCGTATCCTCGTGGACTATTACGGAACGCCAACTGCGCTCAACCAGCTGGGCAACATCACCTCGCCGGAGCCGAGGCTCCTTGTGATCGCCCCCTGGGAGACCAAGATGATCGCCGCCATCGAGAAGGAGATTCAGAAGTCCGACATCGGCATCAATCCCTCCAACGATGGCAAGGTGATCCGCCTTCTGGTGCCCGAGCTTACCGAGGAGCGCCGCAAGGATCTGTGCAAGCAGGTGAAGAAACAGGTGGAGGAGGGCAAGGTGGCCATTCGCGCCATCCGCCGCGACTTCATGGAGCAGCTTAAGAAGATGAAGAAGGACTCGCAAATCACCGAGGACGAGCAGACCTCGGGCGAGGGCGATCTTCAGAAAACCACCGACAACCACATCAAGGAACTGGACAAGCTCGGCGCCGACAAAGAAAAAGAGATCATGAGCGTATGACCGAAGACCTTCTGGGGCTGAGGCTGGAGGACGCGCTCGGCATCCTCCGGGATGCGGGGGAGCGGGAGCCTGACGTCCGGCGGCTGCCGGAAAAGTATCCGGACGGAACGGAGCGCGTGGTGCGCGTCCGGCCGGGAGAATTCGTAACCGCCCGTTTTCCCGATGCGGTGGCCCCATGAGGATACTCGATCTGGCGCGCCGCGCCGCCGCCCTTTTGAGGCCCGGCGGCGCGGAAGGTTTGGGCGGGGAGCTTCCGCCGAAGATGCCGAGGCACGTGGCGTTCATCATGGACGGCAACGGTCGATGGGCGAAGAAGCGTGGACTGCCGCGTTCCGCCGGGCATACCGCCGGGATGGACGCGATGATCGAGATTATCCGCGCCGCGGACGACTGGAAGATCGAGGCGGTCAGCGTCTACGCGTTTTCCACCGAGAACTGGGGGCGTCCCCAGGACGAGGTCGGCGCGCTGATGAACATCCTGGTCCAGTACTTTACTTCGGAGATCGACGAACTGCATGAAAAGAACGTCCGCGTGCAGGTGCTGGGGGATCTGGACACGCTGCCGGCCCTCCAGAAGCGGACCGTCATGGATGCCATCGCCCGCACGAAGGACAATACCGGCCTTACGTTCAACATCGCGCTCAACTACGGCGGCCGCGCGGAACTGGTCCGCGCCGCGAGGCTTCTGGCCGAACAGGGCCTGAAGCCGGAAGAGATCGACGAAGTTGCCTTCGAAGACCGGCTCTATACCGCCGGCATACCCGACGTGGACCTTCTCATCCGCACCAGCGGCGAAATGCGGGTTTCAAACTTCATGCCCTGGCAGATCGCCTACGCGGAGATCATCTTTAACCCCGTTCTCTGGCCTGACTATACCCGGGAGGAGTTCCTGAAGGATCTCTTCCGCTACGCCGGCCGCGACAGGCGATTTGGAAAGGTGTAATCTCATTTGATGGAAGCCGCCGAAAGCAAAATCTCCAACATGATCCGCCGAAGGATCACCGGCATCGTGATCGGCGTTGTAATGGCCGCCCTCTGGATTCTGCAGGGGTGGCCGCTGCGCGTCGGCCTTGTGGCGCTGATGATCATGGCCATGTGGGAGATGTACGGCGCGTTTGTTTCCCGGGGGGCGAAACCCATTCGCTGGGTCGGCATGGCCTACGCGGTGCTGGCGCTGCCGGTGTATCTCTTGCTGGGCGTTTCGGCGCTCAGCCCGCTGACAACGCTTTTTTGCATGCTGGCGCTGGCGGGCGTGATCCTGCGCGGGAAGATCGACTTCGATTCCGCGGTCGCTACGCTGTTCCCGCTCTTCTATCCGGGCATGCTGATTACGATGCTGTTTCCGCTGCAGGACCTTCAGCCGGTACTTCTGGCCCGGGTCGCCACGGCGCTGATGCTCCTGATCCCGCTGATGACGGACCTGTTCGCCTATGAATTCGGCACCCACTTCGGGCGGCACAAGCTGTCGCCCGAGCTGAGCCCCAACAAGAGCGTGGAGGGTTCGGTGGCCGGGCTCATCGCTGCTTCGGCGTTCGCGGTGCTCGTGCCGCTGGGCGCGACGCTCCTGACCGAATGGGTGCCCTTCTTCCAGCCCTATGCCGCGAAGCTGCCACCCCTCTGGGCCTTTGGGGTCCTCGGCCTCGTCGGCTCGTTCGCGGCGCAGATTGGCGACCTGACCGCATCGATGGTCAAGCGCTACTGCGGCATCAAGGACTACGGCGCGATCTTTCCCGGCCACGGCGGCATGCTGGACAGGATGGACAGCGTGCTGTTTACCGGCGTCATCCTGTACGTATTCTTCAGCTTTTCCGTGAGGTGGTAATTTGCGAACGCTCGCGGTTCTGGGCGCGACCGGCTCCATAGGACGCCAGGCGCTCGATCTGATCTCCCGGCACTCCGATTCCTTCAAAGCGGCGGTTCTGACGGCTAACCAGAACCATGAAGCGCTGTTTGATCTGGTGCGCGCGTTCCGTCCGGCGGCGGCAGGCCTTGTGGTCGAGCCGAAAGAGCTTCCGGCGGACGTGCGTTTTTGCGATTGGTATTTCGGCGAAGATGCCTCCGAGCGCGCGCTTCGCGCCCACCGGCCGGACGACTGTCTGGCCGCGGTGGTGGGCATCGCCGGGCTCGGTGCGGTCATGGCCGCCCTTGAGACGAGTCATCGGGTTCTCCTTGCCAACAAGGAGGCGCTGGTCACGGCGGGCGACCTGGTGATGGCGCGGGCGCAGGCGCTGAATAAGCGGATTCTTCCGGTGGACAGCGAGCACAGCGCGATTTTCCAATGCCTCGAGGGGGCGGGGAGTAACGCGCCCCGGCGGCTGATCCTGACCGCCTCCGGCGGCCCCTTCCGCACATGGAGCGCCGAGGCGATTGCAAGCGCCACGGTCGCGGACGCGCTGGGACACCCCACCTGGCGGATGGGCAAGAAAATCACCGTGGACTGTGCGACCATGATGAACAAGGGCCTCGAGGTCATCGAGGCGCACCACCTGTTCAACATGCCCTCCGAAGCGATTGATGTGGTGGTGCATCCCCAGAGCGTCATACACTCCATGGTGGCGTTTTCGGACGGCGCGGTCCTCGCCCAGATGGGCGCGCCCGACATGCGCGGCCCCATCGGCTACGCGCTTGGGTATCCCGAGCGCTTGCCCTACGGCGCGGAGCCTCTGAATTTTGCAAAGCTCACGATCACCTTTGAAGCGCCGGACGAGGCTAGATTCCCCTGTCTGCGCCTGGCGCGGGAGGCGCTCGCATCGGACGGAGGCGCTCCGGCCATCCTGAACGGCGCCAACGAGGCGGCTGTGGCCGCGTTTCTCGAGGGACACATCCCCTTCGGGGGCATTCCGCGGCTGGTCGAGACGGCGCTTGACCGGGTACCCAAACGGGTAATTGATACGATGGAGGACGTCGTTGAGGCCGACCGCCTCGCGCGCGAATGCGTCAACCAGGCAATCCGGGCGTTATAGTAAAGGAGCAAACCATGTCCAGTATTCTATATTTTCTTCTCGCGCTTCTGATTCTGAGCTTTATCGTGTTCGCGCACGAGTTGGGGCACTATTTGGCGGCGCGCTCTTCCGGCATCAGGGTACTCGAGTTTGCCATCGGCTTCGGGCCGAAGATCTTCGGCTGGCGCCGGAAGGAGATTGACTACTCCGTCCGGGCGCTGCCGATGGGCGGCTACTGCAAATTCGAGGGAGAGGACGATTCCTCCGACGACCCCAGGGCTTTTTCCAACGCGCCGGTCTGGAAGCGATTTCTGACCATTCTGGCTGGCCCCGCCATGAATTTTTTGCTGGCGTACCTCGTGGTGGCGCTGTTTTTGATGTTTGCCGGCGTGGCCTACACGGTGCCGGTCGTTTATGAGGTGGCCTCCGGTATGCCGGCCGAGGGCTCCGGCCTCCAGGCTGGCGACGTGATCACCGCGGTGGACGGCGAGGCCATCGAGCTGAGCGAATCGGGCGCAGCAAAGCTCGTGCAGCTGATCGGCGAAAAGCCGGGCGAGGCCGTCACGCTGACGGTCGACCGGGGCGGCGAGGCCGTGACGGTGACGGTGTCCCCCCAGGACACTGAAACAGGCGGCAAGATCGGCATCACGCTGGGCAGCCAGATCTACCGGTTCGGGCCGGTCAGCGCGCTGGTCGTCTCGGGCGAGCGGATTGTCGACATCACCCGCGTAATGCTGGACGGCTTCAAAGGGCTCATCACAAAGGGCGAGGGGTTTGAGGACACGATGGGTCCGGTGGGGATCATCAGCTTCATGACTCAGGAGATCCGCAGAGATTTTGAGATGGTGGTCAACCTGATTGTCATCATTTCGCTGAACCTCGGCATCCTGAACCTTCTGCCGCTGCCCGCGCTGGACGGCGGGCGCCTGGTGTTCCTCCTGGTGGAGGCCGTGCGCCGCAAGCCCCTCAAGCCGGAGTACGAAGGCTGGGTACACATGGCGGGATTCGTTCTCCTGATCGGCGTGATTGTCCTGTTCACCTACCGCGACATCGTGCGGCTGATCACACAGCTGACGTCGGGCGCGTGACGACCGGCGCGCTTTCCGGGACCAGAACTTACGGAGGAAATCAATGACCAGATGCGTGATGGTGGGTGCGGTGCCCGTGGGCGGCGGCGCGAGGGTTTCCGTGCAGTCGATGACCAACACCGATACCCGGGACGCGGAGGCGACCCTCGCCCAGATAAAGCGGCTCGCCGAGGCGGGCTGCGACATCGTGCGGGTTTCCGTCTACGACGAGGCCTGCGCGGAGGCGGTAAAGCGCCTGGTGGCGGGAAGCCCCGTGCCGCTGGTGGCGGACATCCACTTTGATCACCGCCTGGCGATCCGCGCCATCGAAAACGGCATCGCCAAGGTACGCATCAACCCCGGCAACATCGGCGGGGAGAAAAACGTCCGGGCGCTGGCGGACTGCGTGAAGGCGCACCGCGTGCCGGTGCGGGTGGGCGTTAACGGTGGTTCCCTCGAAAAAGAGCTCTTGCAAAGGCACGGCGGGCCCACCGCCGGGGCGCTGGCGGAGAGCGCGCTGAACCAGGCACGGATGCTGGAGGGCATGGGTGTTCACGACATCGTGCTGTCGATGAAGGCATCCTCCGTTCGGACGACGGTGGAAGCCTACCGTATCGCTGCGGCTAAAGCGGACTATCCGCTGCACCTGGGCGTGACCGAGGCAGGAACGCCGGAGGCGGGCACCGTCAAGTCCGCCGTCGGCATCGGCAGTCTCCTTCTGGACGGCATCGGAGACACCATCCGCGTGTCGCTGTCCGGGCCGCCGGAGAACGAGGTGCCCGTATGTCTTGACATCCTCCGCGCGGTGGGGCTTCGGGACGAGGGCGTCGAGATCATCTCCTGCCCGACCTGCGGCCGGACCTGCATCGAGGTGGCGGACATCGCGGACCGCGTGCGGAAGGCCACCCGCGGCATCAAAGCGCCCCTCAAGGTGGCGGTGATGGGCTGCGTGGTCAACGGGCCGGGCGAGGCGCGGGAGGCCGACATCGGCATCGCCGGCGGCAAGGACGGCGGCGCGCTGTTCGTCAAGGGCCGCCCGCCCAGAAAAGTCACGGGGGATTTGGCGGAGGCGCTGCTCGAGGAAATATCGCGGAGCCTGGGCGAGAAAGCCGAAAAGAAGAGCGACCCTCAATAGAAAACGAACACCAAAGAAGGCCGACCAAGGATAGAGAGAATGTACAAATGAACGATTTGTGGCGGAACATCTTCAAAGACGTCGATCCGGCGTTGGCGCTCTGCCTTTCGCTCGACCGGGTGCTGGTTTCGAGGGCGGGGGACAAGCTGGTCGCCCGCTTCTTTTCGTCCCGAATTCTGGATGACCGGGAGTTTTCCACCCTCTCAAAGGCGCTGCGCGCCGCGTTTCCGCAGGCGAAGGCTTCCCTCCGGATCAGCTACCCGGCGCTTCGGGAGGACGTAAATTCAAACATCGCCGCCTACGCAAAATTCATCTGCCGCCTCATCGCGCGGGAGCTGCCCAGCGCCATGCCCTTTCTCCAATGGGAGGAGGCCAGCTGGAAGATGCGGGGCGACCATTTGATCGCCGAGGTCGACCGGTTGGGCGTCGAGTACCTGACGAGCCAGGGTGTGGACCGAAGGGTGGAGCTTTTGCTTCGCGAACTGTTCGGCGTCGAGAAGCGCGTCACGCTGGAGCCCAGGGGCGACGAGGAGGCGCGGCTCAAAGACATCGCCCGAAGGCGAGAAGAAGAGCAGGAGCGCATGGCGGAGCTGGCGCGTAAGGCCTGCGCCGCCGATGCAAACGGCGCCAGCTGCAAAACGCTGTCCAAACAGCTGCTGGGCAGGGCGATCGCCGAGGAAGCCATGCCGATGAACGAGCTGGGCGAGGACTCTGGCCGGGTGACGCTGCGCGGCGAGGTTATAAAAAGTGAACTGCGGGACCTCAAGACCGGCTCAAAGCTATGCACCTTCTCGCTGACGGACTACACGGGCACCGTTTCCTGCAAGGCCTTTGTCGGCGGCCGAAAGTCGCCCGGCGCAGAGGCCATCCAGCAGCAGGCGGAGGCGCTGATGGACGGCGTCAAGGAAGGCAAATGGGTGCGCGTTCGCGGCGACTACCGCTATGACGAGTTTCAGCGCGAAATGGTCTTGATGGTCTCAGACGCGGTGCGCTCCGACGCACCCAGGCGCGAGGACGAAGCCGCCGAAAAGCGGGTAGAATTGCACCTGCACACCCAGATGAGCGCGATGGACGCCTGCGCGTCTCCCACCGATCTAATCAAAATGGCCGCCGACTGGGGCCATCCGGCCATCGCCATCACCGACCACGGCGTGGTGCAGGCCTTTCCGGAGGCGTTCTCCGCCGCCAAAAAGGCGGGCATCAAGCTGATCCCTGGCTGCGAGGGTTATCTGATCGACGACAAGCCCAGCATGGTCAAAAACGCAGACGCGCGAAAGCTTGCGAGCACGACGTTTGTGATCCTGGATGTCGAAACCACCGGTCTCAGCCCGCTCAACGACACCATCATCGAGCTTGGTGCGGTGAAGTTCGTCAACGGCGAAGAGGTCGCCGAGTTTTCGCAGCTGATCAACCCCATGCGGCCGTTGCCGGCGAAGATCGTGGAGATCACCGGCATCACCGACGCGATGCTCACCGGCATGCCCACCATCGACCAGGTGCTGCCGGACTTTGTGAAGTTCTGCGAGGGCGCGGTGCTTGCCGCCCACAACGCCGATTTCGACATGGGCTTTGTGGGACGCGCCTTCTCCGCCCTCGGCCATAAGATGGACCACCCGGTCATCGACACGCTTTCGCTGTCGCGCAACATGTTCCGCGCCGAAAAGAGCCACAAGCTCGGCGCGGTGGCAAAGCGGCTGGGCATCTCGCTCAAAAACGCCCATCGCGCGGTGCACGACGCCCGCGCCACGGGCCTCATCCTTGTGAAGATGCTGGACATGCTGGGGGAGAGCCGCCCGCTCAGGCTCTTAAGCGACGTCAACGGGGCTTTCGACGACGACATTGGCGGCGCCAGCTACCACATCATCCTCTTGGCGGCTACGCAGGAGGGCATGACGAACCTCTACCGGTTGGTATCGGAAGCGCACCTGAACCACTTCCGCAGGACGCCCCGGCTTCCAAGATCGTTGATCGCGAAGTACCGCGAAGGGCTGATCCTCGGCAGCGCCTGCGAGGCGGGCGAACTGTTCCGCGCGGTGCTGGAGGGCAAGCCCGACCGCGAACTCGAGCGCATCGCGAAATTCTACGACTATCTCGAGATCCAGCCCACTGGCAACAATGAATTCCTGGTGCGGGAAGGCAAGGTTGTGAGCATCGAGGCGCTGCAGGCGATGAACCGGAAGATCCTTGAGCTGGGCGACCGGCTGGGGATCCCCGTGGTCGCCACCGGCGACGTACACTTCAAGGAGCCGCGAGACGCCATCTTCCGCGCGATCCTGATGAACGCCAAGGGCTTCGAGGACTGCGACAACCAGGCGCCGCTGTACCTGCGAACCACCGACGACATGCTGGCCGAATTTGCTTATCTGGGCTCGAAGGCGGCGAAGCGCGTCGTCGTCGACGCGCCCCGCGCCATTGCGGACAGGGTTTCGCCCAAGCTGCGCATCTTCGTCGAACACCCGGAAGGTAAGGAGACATTCCAGCCCTACTGGGACTTCGCCGAAGATGAAATCCGCACGCTCACCGAAACCCGCGCGCGGGAGATCTACGGCGACCCGCTGCCTGAGATCGTGCGCGCCCGCATCGACAAGGAATTGGGTTCGATCATCGGCTACGGCTTCTCCACGCTCTATGACATCGCGGTCAAGCTGGTCAAAAAGTCGCTTTCAGACGGTTATATCGTCGGCTCCCGCGGCTCGGTGGGCTCGTCCTTCGTCGCCAACATGACCGGCATCACCGAGGTCAACTCGCTGCCGCCCCACTACGTGTGCCCGAAGTGCAAGCACTCGGAGTTCGACGTGCCCGACGAGTACACCTGCGGCCTCGACCTTCCGGCCAAGGACTGCCCGGTGTGCGGCACAAGCATGGACCGGGACGGCTTTGACATCCCCTTCGAGGTCTTTCTGGGCTTCAAGGGCGACAAGGTCCCCGACATCGACCTCAACTTCTCCGGCGAGTACCAGCCGAGGGCCCACGCCTACGTCAAGGAACTGTTCGGCGAGGAAAACGTGTTCCGCGCCGGGACGATCGGCACCGTGGCGGACAAAACCGCCTTTGGCTACGTGCTCAAATACCTGGAGGAGCGGGAGATGACCGCCACTCAGGCGGAGAAGGAGCGGCTGGCCAAGGGCCTCACCGGCGCGATGCGCACCACCGGCCAGCACCCGGCGGGCATGGTCGTGCTGCCCAAGGGCTATGAAATCTACCAGTTCACGCCGATCCAACGGCCCGCGGACGATCAGGACTCCGACACCATCACCACCCACTTCGACTTCAGCTCCATGCACGACGTGCTGGTGAAGCTGGACGTGCTCGGCCATGACGACCCGACCATGCTCAAAAAGCTGGAGGATTTGACCGGCATCACGCCGCAGCAGGTGCCGCTGGATGACAGGGCGGTCTTCGAGCGCATCCTGTCGCTGTTCACCAGTCCCGAGGCGCTGGGCGTGACCAGCGACGAAATCGGCTCGCCAACGGGTACCCTGGGCATCCCGGAGTTCGGCACGCGCTTCGTCCGGCAGATGCTGGTGGATACCCAGCCCCGTTCGATGGAAGAGCTGATTCGCATTTCGGGCCTTTCCCACGGGACCGACGTGTGGCTGGGCAACGCGCAGGACGTCATCAAGGCGGGTATCGCGCCGCTCAAAAAGTGCATCTGCACCCGGGACGACATCATGAACCAGCTGATCAAGTGGGGCGTGGAGCCGAAGACCGCCTTTACGATCATGGAGTCCGTCCGCAAGGGCAAGGGACTCAAGCCCGAGTGGATCGAGGCCATGAAGGCGGCGGACACGCCGGACTGGTTCCTCGAGAGCTGTCAGAAGATCAAATACATGTTCCCGAAGGCCCACGCGGTGGCCTACGTGACGATGGCGCTGCGCATCGCCTACTTCAAGGTGTACCACCCGGGCGCCTACTACGCTTGCTATCTGAAGCGAAACGCCGAGGCCTTTGACGGCTCGACGATGGTGGCGGCACTGCCGGTACTCCGGGCGAAACTCGCAGAGCTTCAGGCGCTTGAGAAGGATGAGAAGGCCAAGAAGGAGGATCAGATCACACTCCTTGAGATTCTGGTTGAGATGTGCTGCCGGGGGATTGCGCTCAGGCCCATTTCGCTGTACGAATCCCACGCGGAAAACTTCCTCCTGATGCCGGACAACACCATCCTGCCGCCGCTGTCGTCGCTTCCGGGCGTCGGCCTTGCCG
>JAEZTD010000021.1 GCA_023443705.1 Bacillota bacterium
GAGCGGCGCACTGACCAAAGGTATAGATAGCGCCACCAATATGCGTACTGGTGGCGCTATCCCGTTCCCGGCGTACACGCCGCCGGGAACGATTGAAACCCCTACGGAGACTTTGTTGATGGTCTGACTGGCCGCCGTTTTATGGCGGCCAGTTTTCATATAAAGGATTTAAACCCCTTTACAGTTTCGACCGGCTGCGGTACCATGCTGTCAGAAAGGGGGAGGATTTTCGTGACCCTCGACGCGCTCATTTCCATCCCGAAGGAGGATATCCCCAACGCGGCGGAGGCGCTGGACGCGGATGATATCGCGGCGCTGGTAGACCTCCTGGAAGAGAAGGCCGACGCGCCGCGCTATCAGGCGCTGCTTCTTTTGGCGAACCGGGCCGAACGACACCCGGACGCGTTTCCGTACTGGCCGCATTTCGTCTCGAAACTCTCGAACGAAAACTCGTATCAACGCTCCATCGGCATCCTTCTCCTGGCGGCGAACGCCCGGTGGGCAAAGACCAGCGATCTAGACGAATGCCTCCCTCTCTGCCTACGGCTGATCGGCGACGAAAAGCCCATCACCGCGCGTCAGGCCATTTCGTCGCTGGCACAAATCGCGCTTGCGAAACCCACCTGCGCGATGCCTGTCGCCGAGGCGCTGGCGGCGCATGATGTGCTTTCTGTGCGGGAGAGCATGCGAAAGAGCATTCTCGTGGACATCTGCCGCGCGCTCGTCAAGCTGCGGCAGCTTCCTGGGATTCAAAATATCGCCGATGCGCGCCTGATGGACGCGCTTTGCGGCGAAATCCTGGACAAGGCGTCGAAAAGAGAAATCCGCGGGGCGATGGAAGCCTGATCCGGCTCGACGCTCGCTCCGGGCATCCGGCGCTTATTCGGTTTCCGGCGGCACGCTCATGCAGGTTGAAAGGGTGTAGCGCCCGGAGCTCGGGTTCGCGCCGCTGTTTTCCAGCGCGTCCAGATCGTTGAAGTGCCACCACTCGGAGGCCAGTGGCGTCAGCACTGCGCCGGTTAAGTAGCGCTGCAGCCTGAGCGCCGCCGCGTTCATCGCGCGGGAGGGCTCGGCCTTTCGCCACGTGGTGCGGGAGCGGGCGCTGACCGGTACGGCGAACGCCGCGGCCGCAGAACTCAGTTCATGCATGGCGGTGGGCATCTTGTACCGATTCGATACCGTCACGACGGTGTAGCCGTAGCGCCCCGAAACCGCCTGCGCCGTGGCGCTTACCTTGGCGAGGCTCACGTCGATCGCGCCGCCCCGCTGATGGTTGGAAAGCCTCGTCGAGGCAAACCACGAAAGCGACCAGGGCGACGAGGAAATGCCCTTTCGAACGGTTTCATTCTCCCCCGCCAGCTTTTCCAGCGCGCGAACCACCTTCATCTGCACATCATATGGGCGGTACGCCTCGTAGATCACCAGCGTCTCGCTGTTGGCGAGGGCGGCGCGCTGCGCCCGGTAGATCTTCTTCGCCATCGGGTACAGTACCGGCATGATGAACTGGCGCGCGCCCAGACGGTCGTTTTGCTGCTTTCCGGGGTACAGCCCGTGGCCTGTGATGCCGGGAAGCGCCATGCCGGACGCACGTATGACGGACGCGTAGGTGTTTGTGGCGTCGTAGACGATGGAAGGAATGACATCCGGAAGGTTGATCAGGCAGTAGCGGCTCTCCACCCAGCCTTCGGCATCTTCCGTCCGCACCCGAAACCAGCCGCCGGATTCCTGGAGCACCCGAAATGGCGCGCCCTCGGATAGCGACGCAGCGCTCGCCGCACCGGGCGCGGGACTGGCCCTCAGCTTCATCGCGACGGATGCGTAGCCGGACGAGCCTGCTACGGGCAGCTCGAAGCCGCTGGCCTTGAGCGGCGCGGGCGTGGCGGTGGGCGTTAAGGTCGGCTGGACTGTGGGTGTAGGCTCGGCTGTAGGCGCGGGCGTAAAGACCGGGGTCGGCGTCTGCGTTGGTACAGGCTCCGGCGACGGCACGGACGGCCTGAGCATCAAAATAAGCGCCAAAATGATGAGCGCCAGAATCACGCTCAGGAAAATCCAGACCCTCTTCACCGGTTTTCGCATCGCATACCTCTCGCTTTCGCCCTTTGTCCGGGTTCATTTTTCCCCGGCAGGCGCTGTCAATGCGCAGAGAATGCGCGATCGAAAAACAAGAAACAAAAAACCGGCCTTCTCGCGCTTGGAGTGGCCGGTTTCCGTTTGATTGCCCGATTGTTAAAGCGCTGATTAGTCGTCTGCCGCGCTGATCTCAAGCGCATAAATCGCGCGCGGCTGCCCGCCGGACTCGATGATCTTCACCAGTTCAAAGCCTCTGCCTTCAAGGAGCTGGCGCGCCAGCGCATTCTCCAGCCGCGTCGTGGTCACGAAGCAGTCGACGCGCTCGGGAAACGTCTCAAACGCCATTTGGAACAGCCTGCTTCCGATGCCCTTTTTGCGGTGCTCCGGCGCGATGATCATGGTGTTGAAGTGGCCTACCCGGTCCATCATCGCGTCCGAAAAGCCCAGATGCCGCCCGAGGTTCATCTTCGCAAGATGCCCGGGCACCGAACAGGTGATGAACCCGGCCATCTCCCCGCCCAAAAACGCTCCGAATGCGAAATTCTCAAACTGAAAAGCGCGCTCTATCAGCGCGCGACTGCTGGGTATAAAAATCTGCTTGTCGTATACCCAACACCGCTGCTGTAATTTCAATATCCGATCGACGCTGCCCGCATCCAGGCGGGCGTATTCAAATTCCATCTGTCTCACGCTCGCTTATCAGAATGCGCATATGCCTTTAGTCCAATCTATGCACATGCCGCGGGCGCGGTTCGAGGCGAAAACTGGCATAAATGCCCCAGGAAGTGCAGTGGCGTTTCAGCCCATCATCAAATGGTGCGTCAGTGCGCGCAGAAAAGGGTCTGGTGGGCGGACAGGGGTTGTACACCGACTCAAAGCACATCAAGGCGAAAGCGCACAGGCGCCAAAATCGGCACGATGAGGAATACCGGTCAAGTACGCCTCATACTTCGACGCCACCTTCCGCCCCCAAGGCAGGTGCCTCATTTTAAAGACGACCACCCGAGAAGTCCATCGGAAATACTTCAGAGACCGGAAAGACTGCGCGGTTTGTCCGCAGCGGACGGCATGCTTCTGGACCATCGATTGTTGCTTCGGCGAACCCTGCGCTTTACAGATTCAAGACATTATGGTAGAATCTCTTCGAACGAACCGCAAGAGGGAGGAAGCCCGAATGTCGGCGCACGCGTAATTTTGAATTGAATCGACTGCGCATCGCACATGCCATGTGATGCGTCGGTTTCAATACAGAATTACGCAGAGCGACGCGGACAAAGGGGCGTCTGACCCCCTTGCGCAGTGCCAAACATGAACGACCAACGCGCCTTGGCGCGGGTTGGCGGTTTGGTTTGACCAAAAGCTATGCCGGCGGCATGGTTTTTTTTTGCGTGTTCGTTTTTTGTCATCGTTGCTCAGAAAGAGCGATTCATGCAATATTCCTATGTTATAACAATAGAGCGCTACCCCGGCGTCCTTCGTCCCTGCGCGCGCTGCGGTGGCATCAAACCCTTCGTCCCCTCCGGACAGGTCCGCCTCAACGCACAGAAAAAGCGTCTGGATGTCTGGCTGATTCACAAGTGCCGCCACTGCGGCAGTACCTGGAACATGGAGGTGTTCTCCCGGGTTTCGCCCGCCCGGCTCAAGCGCGGCCTGTACGAAAGGTTGCTTGCGAACGACGAGGCGCTGGTCCGTTCGCTGGCCTTCGATGCGCACCTGCACGCGAAAGCAGGCGCGCCGCTCCGCGTGGAGACGCTTCGCTACGCAATCACCGGCGATCCGTTTCCTCTGGAAGCGATCACCGAGCCCGCCGAAGTCACGATCGCCTGCCCGGTTCCGCTGGGTGTTCGGCTGTCAAAGCTGCTTCGCGAGATTTTGGGGCTGTCGCTCGGACAGTTTGAGGAGATGGTGGCGTTCGGCGCGCTGATTTCCCCCGATGGGAGGGATCTGAAAAGAGCGCGAATGGAGACCTGCTGCACCGTGAAAGTCATACCACGGTGAACATCAATAAACCGGGGAGAGCCCTCGTGGCTTTCCCCGGTTTTATGCTTTTGGAAAACAGATGATGCAGGCGGGCTTACCGTATGGGCGAAGCGTTCTTTGCGGAGGCCTTGAGGCGGCTTGTCAACCTGTCACCAAAATTGAAGAGCAGAAGCCCCGACAGGATCACCGCACCGCCGATGATGGTGCCGCGGTCGGGTACCTCGTTCGCCATCAAAAAGCCGAGAACGGCGGTGCAAAGCGGCGTGACAAACATGTAATTGCTGACGGAAGAGGCCTTTTTTGCCTTGGAAAAGGCGGTTGCCCAAGCCACGTAAGCCACGGCGCTTGAGAAAACGCCCATGACCGCCACATACAGAAATGCCATCGGCGGCGCGCTTTGCGCCTGAGTGGCCGCCTGCGGCGCGAAGACCGCCAGCATCATGGTGCCCGGAAAGATGCAATAGGCGGACGCCTGCAGGCCGGAGTAGTTTCTCGTCAACCGCCGCTGAAGAAGGTTGTAAACGCTCAGGAGCACCACCGCGCCCAAGAGGTACAGGATGCCGGCGTTGACGGAGAACGCGCCGTTCATCATCGTAAGGATCACGACGCCGATAAACTCAACCGCCATCGCAGCCCACTGATGCGCGCCGAGCGTTTCGCCGTGGAGAAAGCGCGCCAGGAGTGCCGTCAGTACCGGCACCGTGGCGATCACGACGCTGGCGGTGGCCGAAGAAACCGTCTCGCATCCCTTGTTGAAGGCCAGCATGTACAGAAAGAAACCCACCGCGCCACCGAGAACGAACCACTTCCAGTCCGCCCGACGGGGCAGCGGCGTCTTGTTTGCCAAGAGTACGACGGCCAGCGCCAGAGCCGCCGCCAGATACCGCAAAAAACCCAGCGGGAAAGCCGTGAAGTGCCGAAGGGAGAGCCTAGTCAGTACATAGGCCAGCGACCAAAATAGGATGGTTGCCACGGCGTAGGGGTGGTGGCTGTCCTTAAATCGCATGCTGTCACACTCCGTTTGCGCCGGTATGAAGGCTTTAATGCATTATATCCCTTTTTCCAGCGGCGTTCAAGGGATTTCCATTTCCGCGAGAGCCGTGAGCGCGCGCTCCAGCGAATCCACAAAGCGGACGGTCTTGCCCTTGTTGGACTCGCGGATGAAGTCCCGAAGGCTCCCGCTCTCATACTTTGAAAAGTCGCCGATGATCGCGACGCGCATCCGGTAGTTTGAAAACTTCTGGAGCAGTTCGCCCGCGACGCCGGTCTTCAGGTCAAAGAATCCTTCGGTCAGGCTTTCGGCGTACACCGCCATGCTGCGGCAGCCCAGGTATCCGGCGGTCGCCATGGCATCCAAAATGTTCTGGGGCGTCCGAATGCGCGCCCAACGGTCGATGAGCGCCACACGCACGCGTCCGTTTTCGAGGATGCGAAGCTCAAGGGCATCCGAAAGGAAGGGTTGCACCATTTCGCCGATATTTGTCACGACATGACCCGCTTGCTCCAGAAGGCGGACATCGGCGCGGGGAAGGAGTGTTTGGACGCGCGCTGCGGCTGCGCGGGCGTCCATCGTCGCGTCCTGACCGGGGAAAGCAAAAAAGACCGGGATTTCAAGGGCCTTCAGCGCTTCGTCCGCAAAGAGCGGCAGCGGTTCGGTCATCGGACGAAAGTGCTCTCCGATCAGGCGCAGAAATTCCGCGACAGGCTCGGGCAAGTCTGCCCCCTCTGTGACGGCTTTTCGCAATGTGGATCGGCCTTCGCTCCCTTCCACATTCTTTCGAAGGGCTTGCGCCTGAAACAGGCCGCTGGGTGGCACAATGCCGGATGCGGCCACAACCGCAAGCTTTGCAACCCGGTCCGGCCGGGCGATCGCGAATTTTAGCGCCAGCCAACCGCCGAAGGAATTGCCGACGAGCGCTACCCGTGGTGCGGCAACGCCGTCCAGCACCGTCTCAAGCCACCGAACATAAGCGTCCGATTCCAGGTCGGGCCGCTGTTCGTCGCTCAAACCGGCTTCGCCGACGATGTCCACTGCCAGCACGCGAAAGCGTGCCGCCAGTTGGAGAACATCGCCCAGCCAAAAGGCGCTGTTCCCGCAGGAGCCGTGCAAAAGCACGACCGGCGGTGCATCCGCTGCGCCCGCCTCGATCAAAAACGTACGGCCAAGCAGCGTATCCACATAGCGTTGCGTTACCGGAAAATGCCCTAGAATGGCATGGTAGGCGGCGCGCACTTTCTCCCGTCTTTCGTCTGTCCTGAACACGCCCATCATAACCCCTCCCGATCTTCGCTTGTCAGCATGTCGATCGATTCCAGCATGGCCTGCGTGAAGCACAGCGAGCCCCAAAGCGCCACGCGAACCATGTTTTCCGGCTCGATGAACTGCGCGGTCATCGAGGACTGGCCGTACTCCGGCGGTTTCGCGTTGAGCGCGGCGGTCAGCGTGTTGACGATGCGGATCGCCTCGTCCCGGCTTTTTGTGGGAATGTCCAGCACGGAGGAAACCCTGATCCCGCGCTCCGTCGGCGCGGGTTTCACCGGCCGGTTGACCTGGGTGAACGCGGCGAGATCGCGGTCGGAAACGCGCCAGCGGTTGCCGATCCTGGTGGCGGGCAGTATGCCCGTGCGCATGTAGCGCTGGATGGTCTTGACGTGCATGCCCAGCTTCTCGGCGACCTGCTCCGGGGTATAATATGCTTCGCTCATCCTAATTACTCCAAATAATTCCTTATAAAGGAATTGTAAGGAATTAAAAGGAATAAGTCAAGAGGAATTTTGCCTGAGCGCGGGCGGCAAACGATGAAGGCGAACAATCAGGCGGCACGAAGAGCGGACCCTCCTTGCATATTTGTGACACAAATGTAACAAAAACCGATTGCCAGTGTGGCGGTACCATGCTATAATCATTCGGAACGGGCTCTTTAAGGGCGGTACATTGATGCCGACAAGATGCTCTCACAGGCCGGGCGCATGCCCGGATGAGATCAGCTTGTCTGCCGCAATGCGGGCAGGCATTTTTTTGTGGAGGGATTTTCGTGCGCATGAAAGCCATTCTCGCCGACGCACAGAAGATCGACCGCGCGCTGATGCGGCTGGCGCATCAGATTGTGGACAGAAACGGCGGGGCGGACATCTGCCTTGTGGGCATCCGCACCCGCGGCGTGCCGCTGTCGGCCCGGCTTGCCAAGAACATTCGCACGCTGACCGGCCGGGCGGTGGATGTGGGCGCCCTCGATATCACACTCTACCGGGACGACCTGACGGAGATCGCGGATTCCGCCCGCCTGAACGGCACCCACGTCGACTTTCCGGTGGCGGGCCGAACGGTGGTGCTGGTGGACGACGTGATCTACACCGGCCGGACCGCCCGGGCGGCGATGGACGCGGTGGTTCAGCTGGGAAGGCCGAGGTCGATTCAACTGGCCGCCCTGGTGGACAGAGGGCACCGGGAACTGCCCATCCGCCCCGACTACGTGGGCATCAACGTGCCGACATCCCAGGAAGAGGCCGTCGCGGTTCATCTTTTCGAGACGGACGGCGAGGACGAAGTCCGACTCATGGATAAAGCCTAAAGGCCCGCACGCCCGCGCCGTGCGGCGCGGGATACCAAGCCGAAAGCGCCACCAAAGGCGTTTCGAATAGAGGAGGAATTTACACATGGTGTCCAGGACTCAACCCATCGGTTATCTGCCGGACGAACGACCGCCGATCTGGAAGCTCCTGCTTTACGCGATCCAGCAGGTCATCGTCATGTTCCCGGCGACAATCGCCGTTGCGCTCCTGACGGGATTCCACGTCTCCACCACGATCTTCGCAAGCGGCCTCGCAACCATCTGCTTCATCCTGATCACCGGCCGCCAGATCCCCCTCTATTATGGCTCCAGCTTCTCCTACCTCGCGGCGATCACGTCCTTGATGGCCGCCGAAGGGATTTCGGGCCTCCCGCTCAACGAGAAGATTTCGATCGCCCAGTTCGGCATCGTGATGTCCGGTCTGGTCTCCATTCTGGCCGGTTATCTGGTCAAGATTTCGGGGAAAGACATCATCAATAAACTGCTGCCTGCCTCCGTCACCGGCCCCATCGCGATGGTCATCGGCCTGACGCTGGCCGGCAACGCGCTGGGCGACGCGGCCAGCTTCGGCGCGAACGCCATTCCGGTGGGCATGGAGATGACCGCCGCCAACCTGACCTGGATTGTATCGCTGACGACGCTGCTCGCGACGATCCTGTTCTCCCGCTACCTGAAGGGCTTCTGGAGCCAGCTGCCGCTGCTCCTCGGCCCCCTCGTCGGCTGCGCGGTCGCGTTCGTCGTCGGCCAGGCCTCCGGCCTCGACTTTTTCCGGCACCTGACGACGGAAGCCGCCGGCAACGCCCTCTTCACGCTGCCGACGTTCACCTTCCCCAAGCCCAATCTGGCGGCGCTGGCGGCGCTGATGCCCATCGCCATCGCGACGATTCCCGAATCCACCGCCCACGTCTACCAGCTGGATATCTACGTCAATGACCTCGCCCGCAAGAAGGGTACCGGAAAGGTCTA
>JAEZTD010000239.1 GCA_023443705.1 Bacillota bacterium
CGCGATGCTCTCCGGCGCGCTGACGCTGGTGCTCAGCGGGGCGCTGGGGCTTTCGGTTTCGGCGCTCGCTGTCTACGCGCTCTGCGGCGGGATCGCCGCTGTCGCCGCGCTGGCCGTCTGGTCGCGCATGGGTGCGATGGCCGCGGCGCTCATGGTCGGCGCGGGGCTCTTGGCCGGCGCGCTGTTTGGCGGGTTCAGGCCGCTGACAAAACTCACGGAGCTCGTTCAGGCGCTCGCCGCGATGGGCGCGGGCGAGGCCGCCATGCTGACCGACCATGCGGACACCATCTACTGGATGGTCGCGCTGGTTCTGACATTCTCGCTCTTCTTCATTGGCCGGATGTCCGGCGGCGTGTACCCGGCGCTGACGCTTTCGCTGATCATCCTCCTGTACGGCTGGTTCCTTGAAAAGCATCTGAGCCCCGTATCGGCGCTCCCGGCGCTGGCGGCGCTGGCGGCCATGTTCGCCCGCTCCGGCAGCGACAAGACCTCCTACCTCAAGGCGCTTCCGGCGGCGCTGGTCATCGCCGCACTGGCGTTTACGTCGCTGCCCGCCGGAAACCCCACCTGGAAGCCCTTGGAGAACGCCGCCGACCGCGTGCGGCAGATGTTCTTTGATTATTTCATGTTCACAGACGCCCGGGCGTCCTACTCGCTGTACGCGGACGGCTACCAGCCGATGGGCGACGCGCTGGGCGGTCCGGCGGAGCCGTCCAAAGAAAACGTGATGCTGGTGCAGGCCGACCGGATGCTGCTGCTGCGCGGCTCGATCCGGCGCACCTACACCACCTATTCGTGGACGAGCAGCGCCGTCAACAACCGGTACCTATTCATTGACCCCATGAAGCGGGAGGCCCGCGATAGGATTTTTGAGTCGCGACGGCTGGACGGCCTCTCCGCCGCCGACGCCTTTGAGACGGTGTCCGCGTCCGTCACGGTACTCCGGGACGGCATATCGACGCTGTTTGTGCCCCACCGGCTGCAGGACCTCTCGACAGGCCTCGACATGGCCGTCTACTACAACAACACCGGCGAGGTGTTCATCACCCGGCGGGTCAAGACCGGCGACACCTACAACTTTTCGGCCCTCGCCCCCACCGGGAATGAGCAGGCGGTGGAGCGCATCATCACCGCCGCGGGCATGTCCCCGGACAGCCAGATGGATGAAGCGCGCCGGGATTACATGGAGTTGCCCCGAGGCATCGAGCAGGGCGTGTACGACCTGGCGCGGGAGATCACGAAGGACGCCCAGACACCTTACCAGAAGGCCCGCGCCCTCGAGGAGTACCTGCTCAGCAACTTCACCTACTCGCTCGACGTTCAGTATCCGCCCGCCAACCGGGACTTTGTGTCCCATTTCCTCCTCGACTCAAAGCAGGGCTTCTGCAGCTATTTTGCCTCCGCCATGGCAGTGATGGCGAGAATGGCGGACTTGCCCTCCCGGTACGTGGAAGGATACCTGGTGCCCGCTGGCGGTTCCGAAGGCACCATCGTCACCGGTGAAAACGCCCACGCCTGGGTGGAGATCTATTTCCAGGGCGTCGGCTGGGTGCCCTTCAACCCCACGCCGGGCGGCGGAGATACCTCGCCCGATCCGGATGGGGAGGCGGGCGAGAACGGCGGCAGCCCGGACGCCAGCCCCTCGCCTTCGCCGGAACCGACGCCGGAACCCATCGAATCGCCCACGGCTGAACCTTCGGAAGCGCCCACCGAGGCGCCAACGGCTTCGCCCGAAGACTCGGGCGACTCCGACGAAGAACAGCCGGACGAGAGCGACCAGCCCGAGGAGCCGGAGCCGACCCCCGAACCGGAGGACGTGCCCCCGGAGGATGACGAATCCGACGCGCCCGAATCCCGCGACTTTGGCTGGCTCATCTGGCTCTTCCTGACCCTCGCGCTCCTCGGCCTCGCCGCCTGGTGGGTGGTGCGGCAACTGAACGCCTCCGATCCCGCGCGCGCCGAAAAGGGCGTAAGGGACGCCCAGGAGAAGCTCGCGCTCTGGTACCGCGCGATGCTCAGCGTGCTGGAGGAACAGGGCCAGACGCCCGCGCCGGGCGAGACGCCCATCCTGTACGCCGAGCGGCTCAAGGAGGCGAACATCGTGGGCGAACCGTTCCGGTACGTGTCCGAACAGCTGTCGCTGGCGCGATACGCCCGCAAAAAGCCCGACGCGGCGGCGTTCAAACAGGCGCGGGAGGCCTACGCCGTCCTGACCGCACAGCTGAAGCCGCTGGAGAAGGTTCGCTACACGCTGCGCCGCCTGAAGCGCGGCCTGGGTGACACCAAGCAGATTCCATAAACGAGTGAGCGCCGCAATCCGTCACGGATTGCGGCGCGTCAGCCCAGCAGCAAACGGCCGCTTTCCGGTTGTGCCGAAAAGCGGCCGTTTGAGTGGGGATTGCCGGTAGCCTTCGCGGGTGGTCGTCTTTCGCCTTAGGGGGCAAATCCGTTGGTTCAATTCCTGGTCGTTTTGATGAGCGATTTGATTTTTTTATACGCTGAATTCGCAAGTGAAATCAGAGACTTGGGCATTGCGCGTTTTGCAAGTTTAACAATGCGCTTCTTCCTAGACTTCGTATGCTTAGCGGCATACAACAGCCCTTTCTCCTGAAATAAACGGTCAAATCTTTCTCTTGAATCCGGCAGCTTTCGTTGACGGATTATGTTTGGATTGCCGGAAATTGCCCGTTCAAGCGATGTCTCAAAAAGCGCGATTCCATCTGTGGAATTGATGAAATCCAGTCCTTTTTTCGAGTGTACCAGGACGACCGAAACCCCGCTGTCGTTCCAAAAGGGATCCTCTTTTTTTGCGCCCCAAAAATCGCCCAACATGATGTCTCCCTGCCGATCATTGCCTTTGAATCGGCAGCTGTAGCATGGCAGATTCGAGTAAACCGAAAAAGCATGTCCGTATTCGGTGTCATAGAAGGGCTTTTCAAATGTCTTTCCGTTGCTGAACTCTGCGTGAACATAAGACGGAGTCCAGCCGTTTTTTTTGTATCTTACGGAAAAGCGAACAATTTTACTGCGATGCTTTTTCTCCAGGTGGTCAATATATTCCTGATGTACTTTTTGCGAAGTATGGCCATGGCAAATCAATTCACATGTGATTAAATTGTCTGTGCTGGTTCCTCGCAATGTGCCGTACAGCGCAGCGACAATACAAGGCAAGCCGAAGAACAGCACCCTTTTTCCCTGGTTCAGAATATCTCTGACTTTTGTGAAAACATTGCATTTATCAGTCTCGATGTATTTTGATCCTTTAAGCCTGGACAGATCGTTGACATTATCGACAACAATATATTCGGCTTTTCTGAATGACGCGTCATACGCTACGCCCGCCACATAGCCGCCCTCGCCGATGATATGCTCGGCAAGAGCGGTTGCAATGCCACCGGAAGACGACTCCAGCAGCTTTCGTCTTTCTTTGAGGTATCCTCCATATACGGCGATGGAATGATCCTGGTACGCTTCATACATGACAGTATGCCTCCGTAAGCCGATTAGGACAAACCCGAGCCCATCCCGCGCGCTAGAGAGAGGGAAGGAGAAAAACATGGCGGAAGACGAGAACGGAGCATCTAAGCGAGGAATCAGGTCTGCGATGGCCGGTTTGCTATTTTCGAGACGCACGCGCCACAGGACACCGCCCGATCAAGCCCAAGGAGCATCTTTCAAACAGTACGGCTTTTCACGGTTCCGTCTTTCTGCCGGAAAGGCCGAGAATCCGCTTGACAAACAGCGCGATCCTCTTGCGGGCAGACTGCGTTACTTCCATGCGCATCAGTTCCATCAGAGCGCCAAAGCCGTCTTGCTTCGACATTTTCCTTAGGAGGGGACTCGGATGGCCGTGATCCCCCAGTCGGGCGAAAGCTGTTTTCAGCACCGGCTCCCCGCACAGCTTGTCCGCATAAGCCGTCTTCTGTTTCAGAGTCCATGAACCCCGCCAGATTGCTTTCAGCGCGCCGTCTGCCCATACCATCATCCGCTCGTCGAGCACGCGGAGGAGTTCTTCTCCCATCCAGCCATGCGTATCCGCCGTGCGAAGGACTTTTTCATACGCGCGCACATGATCCTGGAACTGCTGGAGGTTCGCGCTCTTCGTAAGCCCGCGGGCGTTGTAACGGATATTTCTGTAACCGGCATGGTTCGACAACTGAATGGAGTTTGCGACATCCAGAACATCCGCGTTCCAAACCGCATCTTCGCTGATTCTCATGTTCTCGTCGAAGCGAATTGATTGAAAACTGCTCGAACGGCATAGTTTTGGATACACGTAATAAAGGCGCCTGTCTCTGAACAGTTGGGGTAAGTGCCTGGAAAAATCAGACCGGGGAATGCAAAGCTCCTCTATCTCTTGTGACTGAGCGATCACCCTGCCGCTTTCGCTGAGCCGTGTAAACCGCCCGATCACAATGTCGGAATCACAACGGGCCTGGGCTTCGACCAGCGCGGCAAAAAATCCGCTCTCCAGATAGTCGTCGGGATCGACAAACGTAAAAAAATCGCCGCGGGCAATTTCCAGGCCGGCGTTTCGAGCGCTGCCGACGCCGCCGTTTTTCTTGTGGACAACGCGGAAACGCTGGTCTTTCAGCGCCCAGCGGTCACAGATTTCGGGGCTTTTGTCTTGCGAGCCGTCATCGATCATCAGCACTTCAAAATCAGCGAAGCTTTGTTCTGCGATTGATGCAAGACAAGCATTCAAGTAATCTTCCACGTTGTAAATCGGCAGAATTACACTGATGCGCGGCGCGCTCATACAGCCCCCTTCTCCTTGTGAACGATCTCCGTCAACACTTGCGTCAGCAGCGTGGAGGATGTGCCGTGGGTGTATGGGAGATAGACGACGTCAACACCAATCTGATGGAACGCTTCTTCCACTTCGTTATACAGCGCGGAACCCTTCCAGTCGTCTCCGACAAACATGGCGTCAAAACCATACCTGGCCTGCGCCTCCAGTTTATTCCTGTTGACTTGGGGCACCACTTCGTCTACATACCGCAGGGCGCGAATGATTTCGATGCGCTCATGGTATGGAATGACCGTCTTTTTGTGCTTGTATTCCATGACCAACTCATCGGTGCTGACGGCGACAATCAGCCGTTCGCACTGCGCCTTGGCACGTTTGATCAACTGCAGATGCCCGATGTGAAACAGATCGAAAACCCCTGAAGTATATCCCAGTCTGTACATCAATAACGACCATCCCTGATTTTGATGTCGCGTTTTGCAGTTCTATCCCGATCCTGACAAAGACAGGCAAGCGAGAAGACGGAACAGTAGGGGCGGTAAAGCTCGTGGAGCATCCGGCACTACCCAGCGCGCCTCATCATTATATGTTTATGCCCGGAGATTGTCAACGTCGACAGGGCTGCCCCCGCGCCCCGATCATCCTCCCTGCGCGGGCGTTCAGTTTTCTTCACGGGGGAGTAGCCGCGTTATTTCTGCGCACTGTCTTGGGCGGCTAGATAACTTCGTCCGGCCCGCTTGTGTCAAACGAAAGGCGAACCGGGTTGTGTGTAACCCTTTTTTCGGGGGGCGGCAACGTCATATAATCGTCGCCATAGATTCGCCGCAGCACAAAATCCCATTTTCCGGGCGACCTGTACAGGCGGTGGTTGAATTCAAGGTATTCGGACGGCTCGTAAGCGTCTTTGGGCATGGTTTGTTTCAGGTACCCATATTGGCTGGAATAGTTGACATAGTAATCGCATTCGATTCCGTTGTAATGCTTGGCGAGACGATCACGCAGCCATACGTAGAACGAGAACGGCAGCAATTTGGAAAAAAGGTGCAAAACGAATGCTTTTGCACTCTTATCCTTTGAGTCGGCGTCATACATGTTCAATATGGGCTTGATCAGAGACTGAATGATAAAACCGAGGACGGTCTGCGCCGCACTCCTCTGCTTCGGTACATTGTCAAGCGGAAAAATATCGACCCAAATGCCGGTGCATTTGAGCTTGAATCTCCTTGCCCGCATGGATTCATACACCGTTTCCTTTTTGCGGAATTTAATGATATCCTCGGGATACCTGGGCTCGTTTTGCGGCGTTTGCATGTAGTACGCCTCATCAGGCTGCTGCGCAATCAGTTCCCGGAACCGATCATAGTCCTGTCGGGGCATTACAATATCGACGTCGTCATCCCAGGGAATGAATCCCTTGTGACGAACCGCGCCCAGCAGCGTTCCTCCGATCAGGTAATAGCGAAGATTGTTCTTCTCGCAAATCTCGACCACTTTGTCCAGCGTTTCGGTCTCCACCTGCTGCAGCTTGGGGAGCCATGATTTGTCCATATACATTCTCCATAGCATCATCATACCGGTTTTTTGGAAACGGCGCAAATAGCGAATGCGGCCTTTTGTGCGCCCCGGGCGCTCGAAAGCGCCAGCCAGGCCTCGGCCACAAGGCGGATACCGGCGCGATCCAACGGACTTGCATAAAGCGCCGGAGCCTTATCCGCCCACGCATACCAAATAGAATTATAAGGACAAATCAATCGGGTTGTCAACCTCAAAACAAAGGGACGGTAAGTTTCGCGCGCACCTGGAGGCACTGAACCGGCCTCAAGGCACAGCCGGAGCGGACCAAATCCCCCCGTCGATTTTTCCCTGTATCCCTCGCCCAACGCTCGGGGGACACCGCGCAAGACATGGATGGCCCCTTGACCAGCACCGCTTCTTCTGGTATTCTTTCCATGGCGACCGCTCCTTCTGGTTTGTCTGACGCGTTGCATTTGCGTCTACGGTGCGTATTGCATGAAAAAGCAACAATGCACAGCCTAATAAATGGAGGACAAAGCATGATTAAGGTAGGCATCGTAACCATATTTGACCGGAAGAATTTCGGCAATCGCCTGCAGTACTACGCAGCGCAGACGGTGCTGCGCCGGATGGGCATTTCGTGCAAAACACTGGTGCCCGCAGGGAAATATTACCCCTCGGCCAAAGCGCGGGTGGTCCTGTGGGGCAAGGCGCTCGTATGCAAGGCGCTCGGTTATCGCCTTGCCACCAACCATACGAGCCTGTTGAAACGCTACCACGTAGACCATTTTAACCGCTTCATTGATTTCGACCCGGTCGCCTGCAAAAACTATCGATTCCCGGAAAGCCTGCGAGATCGGTATGACTGTTTTGTCACCGGCAGCGATCAGGTATGGAACCCATA
>JAEZTD010000189.1 GCA_023443705.1 Bacillota bacterium
GCCCTTGACGGTGGCCTGCGCCACATAGCCGACGGCCTCGCCGCCCGCCTTGCCTTCATAGCAGTTGTCAATGCCGCTGTCCGCGGCTACCTCGACCGGCACAAACGAATCCGCCGCGCTGAGCACCGTGCCCTGCGGGGTATCCTTGCCGAGCACGCCCTCGGGCTGTGCGAAAACCTTCGTAACCAGATGGGTTGAGACCAAGAGCAGGGCGGAAACCACCGCGACCAGCGCCACCGACGCCCAAACCGGCATTTGCTTTTCCATTGCTGCGCCTCCTTGATATTAGGGTTCGTCCACGATCAGCGCTTTCGCGCCATCGGTCATGCCGACCGATCCATCAGACCGGATGAAGATCGCTTCCACCCCTTCGTACTGTTTGATGAGCTCCAGTCCCTTTTCCTCCCCCAGCACATAGGCCGCGGTTGACAGCGCGTCGCCCATGGCGGAGCTCTTGGAGAGGATCGTGACGGAATCCAGCCCGGCATTCACCGGCCAGCCGGTCCCGGGATCGAGAAGATGGTGGTAGCGGACGCCATCGAGTATAAAGAAGCGTTCATAATTGCCGCTGGTGACCACCGACAGGCTCTCGCCTCGGAGCGTCAGCTTGTTGACGCCGCTTTCGGCCTTCGGATCCTGAATGCCAACCACCCAAGGCTTATCGTCCGTTGCGCGGCGGCCGATCGTTACCACGTTTCCGCCCAGATTGATGAGCGCGCTCGTAATGCCCCTGTCCCTGAGAAACTCCGTCAGCCTGTCCGCGATGTATCCCTTGGCAATGCCGCCAAGATCAAGGCCCATGTCTTCGGGCAGCTCAACGGTGTTTCCCTCCACCACAAGCCTTCGGTAATCCACGCGGCCGGACGCTTCCTTTAGTTTGTCCGCGTCGGGCAGCACGGCCGCCTCGCCGGAGAAATCCCAAAGCGAGGATTCCGGTTCAATGGTCGGGTCAAACGCGCCCCCGGAGGCTTCGCTCACGCCCAAGCTCATCGTAAGCATTTTCACCGTCTCCGTGGAAACTTCAACGGGGCCGGACTCCTCATTGATGTGCCAGACGTCGCTGCCCGTAACCGTTCGGGAAAACAGCTTTTCGTACCGGGCGCACTCGTCCAGCGCTTCCTTGAGCACACTGTCGTCGTCGGTGAAGGCCGACAGGGTAATCACCGTGTCAAAGTAAAAACCGACCGCCGATTTTTTTTCCGGAACCTTCGCCCCCCCGCAGCCGGTGAGGAGGGCGAGCGCAAGACAGAGCGCGAGTATCCTCTTTTTTATCTGGTCCACCCCGATTTCTCCAATGCCGCGTTTACGTATTTTGCCGCAATTCCGGTAACCAATCCCGTGACGGCGGAAAGACCCATGTACAGCGGCAGCACCGCAAGGAGCGCCTGGGTTTTCAGCATCCACGCGGCGACCGCAAGCTGCCCCACGATGTGCAGAAGCGCGCCGATTACGGAAACCCCCGCGATGGAAAGCCCTTTGACCCGCTTCGCGCCGTACATGCCAAGCAGACTGAGCACCCCGCCCGCGAGGCTGTAGAGCATCGCGAGGCCGTTCAGGTACACCAGTCCCGATATGAACACCTTGATGATCATCAGCGCCCACGCGGCCTTGGGACGCATCAGGTAGATGGCGTAAAGAAGCACCGTGTTCGCAAGGCCCAGCTTGACGCCCGGCACGGTGGATACCGCCGGAATCGTGCGCTCAATGTAGGAGAGCACCAGCATCACCGACGACAAAAGCGCCATACGCGTAAGTGTCCTGACGCTCATGGCCCCTCCGTCAACTGAATCGAAACGCCGTTTGGGAGGCATACGATCCAGTCTCCGAGCGCGCGGCTGTGCCGGCTCTCGTCCGTCACAACGCCCTGATGCACACAATCCTGGTTGTGACATGAAGAAGACGCCATCTGAACGCCGCCGTCCTTGATCTCGATCACGTTGACCCTTCCGTCACCCTGATCGACGCGAATGCTCCGGGACTCGTTCAGAGGCACATGTTCATAAGGCTTGTCGCCGCTGCCGATATACACGTTCACATAGGTGGCGCTGGCTGTTTTCGTTCGCCCGAAAACAAAATAAAGAACCAGCGCCAGCGCGATAACCGCCAGCGCGAGCAAAAGATCCCGGCCCGTCATAAGCCCTTTTCGTTTCGCATCCGTCATATCGGTAGTATTTTATCAGATCGTCCACTGGAATGCAAGACGGCGGAGCCCCTGACGGGCCGGCAGTATTCGTTATTCGGGGGTTCGACAAAAAACTTAACTACTTCGATTCGTTCTGAGCGCAACACTTCCGGTCAATCCAGCTGACGCCGAGGCAGCCGCGCCCCAGGTGAATGCCGAGCACCGGGCCGACGGGCCGTTCCTCCGCCCGGTGGCCCTTCGACTCGACGCGGGCTTTCAGCTGCTCCATCTGCTCATCGGCAAGAAAGCCCTCCACCAGGCAATCACAGGGGTCCTTGGGAAGGCTGTCGGTCAGCGTCTTCATTTGGTCGCCGCGTCCGCGGACGACACCGGTGGCGATGATCGAGCCATCCACGCACTTCAAAACCGGACGGATGTTGAGAATGGTCGAAATGGACAGGCGCACCCCGCCCAGCCGACCACTGCGGCGAAGCGGCGCGATGTCATCCACCGTGAAGGTAATCCGAACGCAGTCCTTGAGCGCGTTCAGCGCCGCCGCCGTTTCGGAGAGCGTCGCGCCCCCGTCCAGAAGGCTCCGCGCCTCGCGGACCATCAGGTACAGCCCGCCGCTGGTGGTGAGGGAATCCACCACCTGCACGCGCTCCGGCGCGAGATCACGCGCGGCCATGCTGGCGTTGCCGAAGGTGCCGCTCAGGCGCGATGAGATGGTCAGGCACAGCACATCCGCGCCGGATTCCAAAAGCTCCATGAAAACGCCCATGAACGCGGCATAACTGGCCTGCGAGGTGCGCAGGCGCTCCATGTTGTCGTCCACGAGGTGTTCGAAATCGCCGTTCTCGTCCATGTAGCCTTCGTGGTACGTCTGCTGTCCGGACAGGCTGTAGGTCATGGGCACGACGGTGACGCCCATCGCTTCCGCCTCCTCCCGGAACAGGTGGGCCGAGCTGTCGGTCACGATCGCGATCATAGCGCCTGTCCTCCGATGTTTCTGAATTTCGAATACCGCTGCGCCTTCAGTGCCGTGGCGTCCATGCGCATGTAGTTTTCGACCGTTTCGGCCAACTGGCGTCCTAGCCGTTCGTTCAGCGCCTCCGCGCCGCCCTCCTCAAACACCCGCTCGACCACGCCGAGTTTCAGAAGATCCTGCGCGGTCAGCTTCAGGCACTCCGAGGCTTCCTTGACGCGCTTCGCATCCTTCCAGATGATCGAAGCCGCGCCCTCCGGCGAAATCACGGAGTACACCGCGTTTTCCAGCATCCATACCTCGTTTGCGGCGGCCAGCGCCAGCGCGCCGCCGGAGCCGCCCTCGCCGATGATGACGGATATAACCGGCACCTCGAGGCCCATCGATGTGGCGATGGACTGGGCGATGGCCGGGCCTTGCCCGCGCTCCTCCGCGCCGATGCCACAGTAAGCACCGGAGGTGTCCACAAAGCAGATCACCGGCCTCTTGAACTTCTCCGCCATCAGAAAGTGACGGATGGCCTTGTGGTACCCCTCCGGGTGCGCCGAGCCAAAGTTGCGCTTGACGCGCTCCTGGGTGTCGCGCCCTTTCTCGATGCCGATCACCGTGACGGGACGGCCGGAAAGGCGCGCGATGCCCGCCACGATGGCGCGATCGTCTGCATAGCGGCGGTCGCCGTGCAGCTCCACAAAGTCATCAAACAGCGCGCGGATGAAGTCCATCGAGGTCATCCGTCCCTTTGCGCGGGCCGCCTGTACGCGGCTGTATGCGTCCATCAGCCCACCTCCCCATGCAAGGACAGGAGTTGTGCGAGCAGTTCCTTCAGTTCCCGCCTGTCCGAAATGATGTCCACAAAGCCCTTTTCCAGTTGGAATTCCGCCCGCTGAAAGCCCGCCGGCAATTTTTGCCGGATGGTCTGCTCAATGACGCGCGGGCCCGCGAATCCGATCAGCGCCCTGGGCTCGGCGATCAGAATGTCGCCGAGGGTCGCAAAGCTGGCGTCCACGCCGCCGGTGGTCGGATCGGTCAGAACCGCGATGTAGAGAAGCCCCGCCCGGCTGTGCGCTTCCACCGCGCCGGAGGTCTTGGCCATCTGCATCAGCGAAAGGATGCCCTCCTGAACCCGAGCGCCGCCCGAAAGCGTGAAACCCACCACCGGCATCCGCTTTTCGGAAGCCAACTCAAAAAGACGCGTGATTTTTTCGCCCACCGCCGTGCCCATGGAGCCCATCATGAAGTTTGGGTCCATCGCGAAGACGGCGCAGGGAATTCCGCCGATGGACGCGGTGCCCGTCAGGACGCCCTCCGCTTCTCCGCTTGACGACCTGGCCTTCTCAAGCTTGTCGTCGTACTCGGGGAAGCCCAGCCGGTTGGTCGACGAAAACGCGGCATTGGTCTCCTGAAAGCTGCCAGGATCGACGGTGATCGCGATGCGCTTTCTAGCGGGCAAGCGCATGTGCGCGCCGCAGCGACGGCACACATGAAGCCCTTCCTCCAGTTCCGCGTCGGTGGCGCGGTTTTTACAGCCGGGGCACTCGCTCAGCGCCTGAAGCGCCTTGTTCTCGCCCTCCAGCGCATTTTTCGGTTTGCCGAATAAGTTCTTGGGCAGCATTTATCGTTCCTCCAGGAAGGATGTGGTATAGTGCCCGGCCAGAAACACGTCCTCACAGATCAGGTCCTGCTGGAGCTCTCCCGTGTGGTCGATGCCCTCGATGACCATTTCACACAGCGCGGCGCGCATCTTGCGGATGGCCTCGGCGCGGGTCGCGGCGTACACGATCAGCTTTCCAACCATCGAATCGTAGTAGGGCGGCATCTGATAGCCCTGATAGAGCGCCGTGTCAAACCGCACCCACGGGCCGCCGGGGATGTGCAGGAGTTCAATCTTCCCGCAGGAAGGACGGAAGTTCTCCGCCGGATTTTCGGCGTTGATCCGGCATTCGATGGCGTGGCCTCGGATGCGCACATCGCGCTGCGAGAAAGCAAGAGGCACGCCTGCCGCCACCCGGATCTGCCACTTGACCAGGTCGACCCCCGAGACCATCTCGGTCACCGGATGCTCCACCTGAAGCCGGGTGTTCATCTCCATAAAGTAGAATTCACCGGTCTGGGTCATCAGAAACTCGATGGTGCCCAGCCCTTCGTAGTTGACGGCCTGGGCGGCCTTCGTCGCCGCGCGGGTCAATTCCTCGCGAATTCCGGGGGACACGGTGGGCGCGGGGCTCTCCTCGATCAGCTTCTGATGCTTTCGCTGGACGGAGCAGTCCCGCTCGCCCAGACAGACGACGTTGCCCTCCTGGTCGCCCAGCACCTGCACCTCTATGTGCTTGACGCAAGTGAGGTATTTTTCCAGGTACACGCCGTCGTCTCCAAAGGCGCCCCGCGCTTCGGCCTGCGCGGCCTGAAACGCGCGCTCCACGTCCTCGATCTTTTCGATCAGGCGGATGCCGCGCCCACCGCCGCCGGCGCGCGCCTTGATGAGCACGGGAAGCCCCGCTTTTTCCGCCTCGGCGCGAGCCTCGGCCGCGCCTGCGATCAGGTCACAGCCGGGCACGATGGGGACGCCCGCCGCGCGCATGGTGCGGCGCGCCTCGTCCTTATCGCCCATTCGCCGGATGGTGTCGGCCGACGGGCCGATAAACTTTATATGGTGTTCCGCGCAGCGCCGGGCAAAAATGGCGTTTTCGGACAGAAGGCCGTAGCCGGGGTGGATGGCCTTCGCGCCGGTCACCAGCGCGGCGGAGAGGATTCTGTCCATGTTGAGATAGCTGTCGCGGGCGGGGGGCGGCCCAATGCAGACGCTCTCGTCCGCAAGCGACACGTGCAGCGCGTCGCGGTCGGCCTCAGAGAACACCGCGACCGTCGAGATGCCCATCTCCTTGCAGGCGCGGATCACGCGCACCGCGATTTCGCCCCGGTTCGCGATCAATATTTTGGGAAACACAATGTAGCCTCCTGCGGGGGCATTCCCGCAGGAATGCCGGGTGTAGTGGGGCTCACGCGATGATGAACGTGAATTCGCCCGATGCCGCCAGTTCGCCGCAGACGCGCGCCTCGCCCGCGACCACGTGGACGTTCATCTTGCTGCGCACAAGCGTCGCGCGGGTCTCGACCAGGTCGCCGGGTTTCACCTTTCGGCGAAAGCGGGTCTTGTCAATGCCGGCGTACATGGGGGTGCCGCCGGCGATGGCTTCTCGAAAGAGGACGCAGGACGCCTGCGCAATCAGTTCGCACAGCACCACGCCCGGCACCACCGGGTTTCCGGGAAAGTGCCCGTCCAGAAACCACTCGTCGCCGCGCACCCGGTACTCACCTTGGGCCGCGCCGTCCCCGTCCACGGTAACCTCGTCCACCAGCAGCATCCTGTCCCGGTGCGGGAGGAATGTTTCAATTTCCTGTCTGTTCATATCGAGCCTCAGTAGAGCTTGAACAGCGTCTGGCCGAATTCGACCACGGAGCCGTTCTGGATGCATATGTCGACGACCTCGCCATCATGGCTGGCCGTGATCTCGTTCATCAGCTTCATCGCCTCGACGATACACAGCACATCGCCCTTTTTGACCTTGTCGCCGACCTTTACAAAGGGCTCGGCGTCCGGCGCGGACGAGGCGTAGAAAACACCCACCAGCGGCGACTTGACTTCAATGATGTCGTTGAAGTCAACCCCCACGTCCCCCTGCTTCTCCGCCGCAGTCACAGGCTGTACGACGGCCGCGGGCGGCGCCACAACGGTCGGCAGCGGCGCGGCGCAGGCCGAGCACTCCAGCCGGACGTGATATTCGTTTTCAGAAACCTCAATGGCGCTCAGGCCGTTCTGCCTTAAAATCTGCGCCAGTTCTCTGATCTGCCTGACGTTCATACGCACCTCCTGATGGCGAGAACCCCGTTGTGCCCGCCAAATCCCAGCGAAATCGAAAGCGCCATGTCGATGGCCGCGTCTCGCGCGGTGTTCGGAACGTAGTCAAGGTCGCACTCCGGATCCGCTTCCTCCAGATGAATTGTGGGCGGGACCCTGGAAGCATTCAGCGCCAGCACCGATGCGATCAATTCCGCCGCGCCCGCCGCGCCCAGCATGTGGCCGGTCATGGACTTGGTGGAAGAGATGAGCGCCCTGCGGGCCGCGTCCTCCCCCAGCGCCTTTTTGATGGCGAGCGTCTCCAGCTTGTCGTTGAGCGGCGTGCCGGTGCCGTGGGCGTTGATGTAAATAAGCCCGTTCGCGCCGCCCGCTTCCCGAAGCGCCTGAACGATTGCACGCGCTCCGCCGACGGCCTCCGGGTGCGGCGCGGTGATGTGGTGCGCGTCGCAGGTGTTGCCGTAGCCGACGACCTCCGCGAAGATCTTCGCCCCCCGCGCCTTCGCGCCCTCGTAGGTTTCAAGCACTACCGCGCCCGCGCCCTCGCCCATGACGAAGCCGGTGCGGCGTGCGTCAAAGGGCAGCGACGCCCGCTCCGGGTCGGCGGTCTCGCAAAGCGCCTTGCAACTGATGAAACCCGCGACGCCCATCGGCTCGATCGTCGCCTCGGAGCCGCCCGCGATGACGGCGTCCGCATAGCCGTGCCGGATCGCCCGGTACGCCTCGCCGACGGCGTTTGTGGAAGTGGCGCAGGCTGTGACCACCGGCAAGCTCGGCCCCTGGGCGTTAAAGCGGATCGCGATGTTGCCGGAGGCGATGTTCGAGATCATCATTGGAATGTAGAGCGGCGACACGCGGTTCGGGCCGCGGGTGAGCAGCTTTTCGGTCTCCGCAACGAAGGTGTGCATGCCGCCGATGCCGCTGCCCATGTACACGCCCAGGCGCTCCGGCTCGACCGCGCCGACGATCCCGCTCTCGCTGACAGCCTGCTGCGCCGCCGCCATCGCGTACTGGGTGAAAAGGTCCATCCTGCGGGACTCACCCTTGTCGATGCCATAGGCTTCAGGGCTGAAGCCCTTGACCTCCGCGGCCACCTTTGACTTGAACTCCGTTGCGTCGAAGCGGGTGATGGGGCCGATGCCACTCACCCCCGCGAAGAGATTTTCGCCAAATGTCCTGATATCGTTTCCGACGGGCGATATGACGCCCATGCCGGTAATGACCACACGGTTCACGTTGAACCCCTCCCTACATGTACAGGCCGCCGTCGACCTGAAGCACCGCACCGGTGATGTAGGCCGCCGCATCGCCCGCCAGGAATACAACGACCTCCGCGACCTCCTCCGCCGTGCCGATGCGCCGAAGCGGCACGACCTTCAGCGCCTCGGTCAGCACCTCTTCCTTCATGGCGGCGGTCATCTCCGTCTTGACAAAGCCCGGCGCCACCGCGTTGACGGTGATGCCCCGCGCGGCCAGCTCCCGCGCCAGCGTCTTGGTGAGGCCGATCATGCCCGCCTTCGCGGCGGCGTAATTGGCCTGTCCGGCGTTCCCCATGAGCCCGGCCACCGACGAGACATTGATGATGCGCCCCGCGCGCTTTTTGATGAGGTCCGGCATCACGGCCTTCGCCAAGAGGAACGCGCCGGTGAGGTTGACGTCCACCACGCGGCGGAAGTCCTCCTCGCGCATGCGCATCGACAGCGCGTCCCGGGTGATCCCGGCATTGTTGACGAGGATGTCGAAGGGCCCCAGCGCGCTTCTGGCCTCGCTCACCGCGCGGGCGACGGCCTCGCCGTCCGATACGTCGCAGGAATACGCTTCCGCGCGGACATTCAGCGCACGGACTTCTTCAAGGGTCTCCTGGGCCGCCTGCACATTCCCAGCGTAAAACAGCGCCACGTCCGCGCCCAGTGCGGCAAGCTTCAGCGCCACCGCCCGGCCGATGCCGCGGGTTCCTCCTGTAATGAGCGCGATTTTTCCCTTCATGAAAGCCTCCCCTTGAGCGCGGCGAGTCCATCCAATCCGCCGACCGGGATGGCTTCGGCCAGCGGATTGATCTTCTGAATCAGCCCGCTCAGTGTGTTGCCCGGCCCGACCTCTACGAAAAGGCGCACGCCCTCCGCGATCATGTGTTCCACCGTCTCCTGCCAACGGACGGACGAAGAAATCTGCCTGGACAGCGTTTCCGCCTCCTCGCCCGCGCGGTAAGGCCGGGCGGTGAGGTTCGCGTAGATCGGCATCGCGGGAGAAGAGAACTTTGTCCCCGCCAGCGCGGCCCGCATGCCTTCCGTCGCCGGGCGCATGAAGGGCGAATGAAACGCGCCGGACACGTTCAGCCGGATCGCACGTCCGCCCTCTGCGCGCGCGGCGGCAATAAGCGCTTCCGCCGTCTCCTGCGCGCAGGCGACGACCGTCTGCCCCGGGGCGTTGAAGTTGACCGGATAGGCTTCGTTAAGCCCTCGGCAAAGCTCAATCACCTTTTCCGCGGGCAGCTTGACCACCGCGAACATCGCGCCGGGGTGTTTCCCCGCCGCGTCCTGCATGAGTTCCGCGCGCCTTATAACCAACCGGAACCCCTCCTCAAAGGAGAGAAGCCCGGAAAACGCGGCGGCGGCCATTTCGCCCAGCGAAAAACCTGCCGAAAAGGCGGGCTGGCCGGTAATCTCCCGCGCCGCAACCGCGCAGACGTAGTCCACGAGAAACAGACAGGGCTGCGCGTTGATGGTCTGGGTCAGTTCCTCCGCCGGGCCTTCGAAGCACTGCTTCAAAGTGCCGGGGCGGATGGCCTCGGCGCGGTCGAAGTACGGCCGCACTGAGGCGATGTTTTCGTAAAGATCCATGCCCATGCTGGGCGCCTGCGCGCCCTGGCCGGCAAAGACATACGCTACTCTGTCCATTGCGTCGCCTCCGCGAACAGCTTCCGGGCCTCGGCCAGCATGGTGTCGATGATCTCGGCGGCGGGCTTGATATCGCATACGAGTCCCGCGATCTGCCCGGCCATGAAAGAGCCGCGTTCAAGGTCTCCCTCGACGGCGGCCAGCCGGAGCGACCCTGTGCCGAAGGCCTCGATCTCTTCGTTGGTGATGCCGGAATCGTACTCCATGCGCCCCAGTTGGGCGGTAAACAGGTTTTTGAGCGCCCGAACCGGGTGCCCCAGCCGCTTTCCGGTAACCTGGGTATCAATGTCCTTGGCCTTTACGACCTTTTCCTTGTAAGCGTTATGGACGCGGCACTCGGTCGCGCACAAAAAGCGGGTGCCCATCTGCACGCCCTCCGCACCCAGCATGAACGCCGCCGCAAAACCGCGCCCGTCCGCGATGCCACCTGCCGCGATCACGGGGATCGAAACCGCCTGCGCGACCTGCGGCACCAGCGCCATCGTGGTGGTCTCGCCCACATGACCGCCGGATTCGCAGCCTTCCGCGATGACCGCCGTAGCGCCCTCGCGCTCCACGCGGCGGGCGATGGCGACGGAAGGCACCACCGGCACAACCTTGATGCCGGCGGGAACCCAGTCCTTCATGTATTTACCCGGGAGCCCCGCGCCGGTGGTGACCACCGGCACCTTCTCCTCGAGGACGATCCGAGCCACCGACTCTACGTGGGGGCTCATCAGCATTACGTTCACGCCGAAGGGCTTTTCTGTCATCGAACGGCAAAGCCGGATCTGCTCGCGCAGGTACTCTCCCGGCGCGTTCATGGCACTGATGACGCCCAGCCCACCGGCGTTTGAAACCGCCGCGGCCAGGTGCGCCTCGCTGACCCAGGCCATGCCGCCCTGAAGCACCGGCTTCACAATGCCCAGCGCCCCGGTTACTCTGGTGGTCATTTACTTCGTCCCCTCGATGCGGTTGACCAAGTCCTGAACGGTCTTGTCGGTGGCGTCGAGCTCGATCGTCATCGAGAATTCGTCTTCCAGCTTCATGGCCATCTCCGCCACGTCCAGCGAGTCAAAGTCCAGCTCCGCGAAGGTGCTCTCCGGCTTGATGGAAGAAATGTCGATCCCCTTGTACTCCGAGAGCGCCTGCGCAACTTTTTCAAACGTCATGTGAATGTCCTCCAAGCAAAAATTTTGAATATGTGATGGCTGTTGCCTTGCGGCCTTAGGGGTTCCACCGGACGAGGCACGCGCCCGTCACGAGGCCCGCGCCGAAGGCGGACATCGCGAGAACCTGACCGGGTTTGATCGCCCCAGCGCGGTTCATCTCATCCAGCAGGATCGGCAGCGTCGCCGACGAGGTGTTTCCGTAGCGTTCCAGGTTGTGCGGGAATTTCTCCGGCGGCTGCGCGAGCCTTAAGCGCACCGCCTCGACGATGCGAAGGTTTGCCTGATGCAAAAGGAAGAAGGCGACATCGCCCGGCTCCATGCCGTTTTCGGTGAGCAGCGCCCGGATATCCTCGGCGGAGGCGGACACCGCGAAGCGGTACACCTCCTGACCGGCCATGTGCAGGTAATCCTGCCCCGTTGGACTCGCCTCAAAGGGGCTGTTGCCGGTCGTCGCGCGCATGTACAGCGGCATGCTGCCGCCGTTCGCGGTAAGGCGCGTCGAGAGAAGTCCCTCGCCGCCGTCCACCACCACCGCGCCCGCGCCGTCGCCGAACAGCACGCATTCCTCGCGGCGCGTCCAGTCTACAATGTGGCTCATGGACTCGGCGCAGACGACTAGGATGCGGCCTGCCTTTCCGGCGCGAAGGTACGCGTCGGCCATGTCCAGCGCGTAGATGAAACCGGCGCAGGCGCCGTTTACGTCAAGGGCCGGACAGGTCGCGCCCAAGTCCCGCTGTACGATGCAGGCGAGTGCGGGGGTTACCCACTCCCCCTGCACGGTGGAGCAGATAATGAAATCGATCGCGTCCGCGCCGAGTTTCGCAGCCTCGAGCGCGGCCTGCGCCGCACGAGAAGCGAGGTGGCTCAGCGATTCATCGCCGAGAACTCTGCGCTCCCGGATACCGGTGCGCGTGGAAATCCATTCATCGCTTGTGTCGAGAAATCCGGTCAGCTCCTGATTGGTTACGACTTTGGACGGCAGCGCGCTGCCGGTGGATAGAATTCTCAAAGGTCTGCGCCTCCATCGGGAGATTTTGGCATGAGCTCCAGCGCCCGCTTTTCAAAAAACTCATTAAGCGTCTTCAGGCCGTGGAGCAGGGCGGCCTTTTCCGCTTCCGGGATGCTACGGCTCACGGAGCGCACCATCTGCCGGTGAAAGTATCGGTGGGAGATGTCGGCGCGGCGGCCCAGTTCGGTCAGTCTCACGTAGATGCGCCGCCCGTCCCGCTCGCAGCGGGCCTTGTGGACGAACCCCTTCTTCTCCAGCCGCTTGACCATCATCGTCACTGACGGCGGCGAAATGTCCAGCGCCTGGGCGATGTCGGTCATTGTGCGGCCGTCCGGTCCGCTGTCCCCAATGGCCTCGATGGTGTGCATCTCGCTGATGGACAGGTTGTCGCCGCTGAGGTTTGCCAGCATGGCTTCCTCGATGGCCTGCACCGAGCGGTAGGTGTTGACCAGCATCTCGTTGAGCTGGGCGGAAAAAGGATCCATGCCGCACCTCTTATTTAATTAGTCTAACTAATTATATGAATCAGATATTCCTTTGTCAAGCGTTTGAAAAAGGCGCTGGTGTTAATTTGGAAGCGCCGCGCCCGGTTGAAGATGGGTCGGGAATATGGTATGATTCGGCTGGAACGAACGATAAGGGGCGCTAATTATGGCAAAAACCTGCTGGATAGCCGGAGCAGGCGAATGGGCGGGGGTGCTTCCCCCCATCCCGGCGGGCGATATGGTGGTCGCGGCCGACGCAGGTTACGATGCGCTCGCCCGCCTCGGCGTCCGGATTGACCGGGTTGTGGGCGACTTTGATTCGCTTGGCGCGGCGCCCGAGCACCCCGGCGTCGAGATACACCCGGCGGAGAAGGACGAAACCGACATGATGCTGGCGGTGCGCGTCGGGCTTGACGCGGGCTACCGGGAATTCCGCATCTACGGCGGGCTGGGCGGGCGGCTCGACCACAGCTTCGCCAACCTGCAGGCCCTCGTTTACCTCGCCCGTCGGGGCGCGCGGGGCTGGCTAATTGGAAAAGACGTCACCGTCACCGCCGTATCAAACGGTGATCTTCGCTTTTCCAAACGCGCCATTGGCACCGTCTCGGTATTCGCCGCGGACGGAACCGCCCGGGGCGTGACGCTGGAAGGGCTGAAATATCCGCTTCAAGACTATACCATGACCGAGGACGTCCCCATCGGCGTCAGCAACGAATTTGCGGGAAAACCCTCCCGCATCGAAGTACAGGAGGGCGTGCTGATTGTAATGGCGGGCGACAACGCACCCGCGTGGCTCGAAGCGGACGCGCGGTAGCGCGTGTCACAGAAATTCTCGCCCTCAGGCGCCGTTTTCCACGGCGCGCTTGAAGTTATCCAAAATGGCCTGCCAGCCCGCGCGCTGAAAATCCGGGTCGTTCTCCCCCTCCGCCTCGAAGGTTTCCGTTACCCGCGTGGCTGACGGGCCGATGGCCTCAAACGACGTGTGCGTCATGCGCCCGTCATCGAGCTGGCTCACGATGCGCTCGCCCGGAACCACATCCGTGTATGTTCCGGAAAAATCGAAAGCCGCGCTTCCGTCCCGCGCCGCCATCGTGTAGACGAAGCGGCCGCCCGCCCGAAGGTCGTTAAACGCCTGGGGGCAGTGCCAGCCGTCCGACGCGGCGTTCCACTTCACCACATGCTCCGGCCTGTTCCAGTACTCCCAAACCCGCTCAAGGGGCGCGCTGATCTCTGCGGTTATGGTTATCGGCAAAAAGGCCGCTCTGTTTTCCTCGCAGACCGCTTTCAGTGTTTCGAGGGCGACGTTCCACGGCCCGTCGAACATGTCGAAAAACTCTTCGCCGATCTCGGCGTCCACGGTGAAGCGCGTTGTGTGGCTGTCAATCGCCTCCAGGTGATAGCTTTCATAGGCGGGTACCCACTTGCGAGCTTCTTCGCTGGTATAGTCCTCCACGCCATCGGCGATGAGGCCCTGATGCCGGATCGTGATGGTCTTCAGGTGTTCGCTCACGGTGATCTGGGATACCATGCCCATCCGGCGGCCTTCCTCATCAACCATCAGAAACCGTATGGCGTCTCCCTTTTGCCATCCGCCCTCAAAGTAGGTGCCTTCGGCAAAGACCGAAGCCCACAGGCGGTACTTTGCGTCGTTGACGACCGCAGCCCAAACCGCCTCGCGGGACGCCAATATGTCGATGGACTTTAGAATCTTCCGCATGCTTTCCCTCCGTTCTGTCTTTATCATGCGGCAGCGCCGTCCGACGACAGCCGCTAATCTTCATCAATTGATATACCCCACTCGGACGCCGCGAAAAAAGGCCCGCGCACCGCAGCAAAATTTCATCTGACACAAAACCGAAAACATGCCCCCGTTTTCATGAAAACGCCGCCCGAGGCCATATGGCCTCGGGCGGCGTTTTCATGAAAACGGGGGCATGTTTTCG
>JAEZTD010000306.1 GCA_023443705.1 Bacillota bacterium
TCGCATGCTCGGCCTTCCCAATATGCGCGAGCAGTCCTTCCTGACCGCCGCCGTTCAAAACATGAAGAAGCTGGCCAAGGCCTTCTTCTTCTCGCTTTTCTTCTTGCTATCTACCGAATTTCAAACAGCCACTCTCCGGCTAACACGGAAAGTGGCTGTTTGTTGATGGTCTGAGGCCCCGCGTTTGCGGGGCCTTCAATACTTTCGCCTTTCCAGAATCACGTGGCGGACGAGCCCCATCGCACCGCCATAGAGGATCAGCCCGCCCGCCGAGAGCAGCACGTCACCTGGCACAAAGGCCTCCTTGCCCGAAAGCCTCAGCGCGGCGTCCGCCAGCGGCGGAAGCAGCCAGCCGAGTACGCCCAGTGGCGGCCAAAGGCTGGAAAGCCCCGGCTTTGCCAGCCCCAGAACCGGCACCAGGAGCGTCAGAAGCGCGGCCAGCTTCCGATCCTCCACCACCCTCGGGTGGAAAAACCAGCCGGTGATTCCCCCGGAGAACCCGGCGGCGGCTGAGAGTGCAAAGCCCAGAAAGACATTCTCTGCGGTCAGCGGCGATTAAACAGATGGCCGCCCATGAACAGGTTGACGACGACCGGGTACAAAACCGATACGGCGCTGCCCATCGCGCCGAGCGCCAAGAGGGCGAGCGCCTCGCCAAGGCGCAACCTCGCGGCGCTCCCGGCCTTCAGAAGGAGCAGCTGCTCCATCAAGGGGTCGGGCATGCCAAACCCCGCCCAGGCCATGAGGAAAAATACTACCACCGCCGACAGCGAAAAATCGCTCACCACGTCGGCGGGCGCAGTTGCGTACAAAACCGCCACGAACATTATCAGCGCGTTCGCCTGCATTATGAACCGGCTGGAGCGCGCGTACAGCGCCAGGAGGTATCTTGCCAGTTTACAGGCCTTATTCATCATGCATCTCCCGGAGCGAATAGCCCCTTTGCATCATGTCGGCAATCAGGCCGTCGCAGTCCTTGACGGGCCCGGACAGGTACAGTCGGCCGCCGCGCTTCCAGCACCGAACTGACGGCGGCGCCTCGATCTCATCGTCCGGCTCAAACCCCATCACCGCCCAGGCACACGCCGCTTCCGGTGCCGCGGGCGTCAGCCCGTCCGGGGTAAGGCTGTAGGCCGCGTCCGCCAGCCGCTCCGCGAGAAACGCCTCATGACAGGCGAGGAGCACCGCGGCGCCGCCTTTTCGCATTGCCAGCACCCGGTTAATGAAGACCTCCCGGGACTTTTCGTCCTGGCCGGAGAGCGGCTCGTCCAGAATCAGCAAGTCCCTCGGCCGCATAAGCGCCTGTGCCACCGCCACCTTCTGCAGCGTACCCTTGGACAGTCCGCTCATGGGCAGATCCATCAGATCGTCCAGAAAAAAGTCCCTGATCAGCCGCTGCCCTTCCGCTGCGTCCGCCTCACCCAGGCCTTCGACAGCGGCCATGTGCCGCAGGAATTGCCTCGCGGTCATCGGAAGCCTCGGCAGGTTCTCCGGAACATAGCCGATTGAAAGATCCGCGGCCCGGCGAACTGTCCCCTCAGTGGGCGCCGCCAACCCTGCCGCAATGCGCAAAAGCGTAGTCTTTCCCACGCCGTTTCTGCCTGTAAGCGCCGCGCAACCGCCCCGGCGCACGGCAAGGCTCACACCGCGAAAGAGCACTTTACGGCCATAGGCCTTTCCCACGCCGACCATCTCCACCGCCTCAGGTTCCATACGCACCTCCCAAAAAGCTGAACCCATCATACGCCCCTTGGTTAACTCCCGCAATATCCCCGATATAATAGTCGGAATTGCTTGACACGAGCGCCACAATTGAGTATGATTTGTTATACAAATCATACTAATGAGGTGATCGCAATGAATGGCCCTCAAGGCAAGTACGCCTGGACGGTGACGGTGGGCGAAAAGGGGCAGATCGTCATCCCCAAGAAGGCGCGGGAGGTCTTTGGCATCAAGCCCGGCGATACGCTGATGCTGCTGGCGGACGAAAAGCAGGGCATCGCGATCCCGCCCAAATCCATGTTCGCGACGCTGATGTCCACAATTTTCGGTGAAAAGGGGCCTGAAGAATGAACGCGGTGGAAATCAAAAACCTGTCAAAGGCGTACAAGGGGCGCATGGCGGTGGACGGGTTGAACCTTGAGATCCCGGAAGGGTCGCTGTTCGCGCTCCTCGGCCCCAACGGCGCGGGCAAGACCACCACCATCCGCATGCTGTCCTGCACCGCCCGGCCGACGGGCGGCGACGCGTGGGTTTTGGGCGAGAGCATCGCATCAAACCCCGAGGGCGTGCGGCAAATGATCAACGTCTCCCCGCAGGAGACGGCGGTGGCGAAAAAGCTCTCCGTCCGGGAAAACCTTCAACTGATCGCGCGGGTGTACGGAATGGACCAAAGGAAGGCAAAGGACGCCGCAGAAGAGATGATGCGCGACTTTTCGCTTTCGGACCGCGCCCGCGACCGGGCGGGCGCGCTGTCCGGCGGGCTCGAGCGGCGGCTGAGCATCGCGATGGCGCTGATTTCAAACCCCAGGCTCCTGTTCCTCGACGAGCCGACCCTGGGGCTGGACGTGCGCGCCCGGCGCGAATTGTGGAAGCATGTGGAAGCGCTGGAGGGCCGGATGACCATCATCCTCACGACCCACTACCTCGAGGAGGCCGAGGCGCTGGCCGACCGCATCGGCATCATGCACCGAGGCAGGCTGGCCGCGCTGGGCACCCGTTCGGAAATTGTCGAAAAGAGCGGCGAGAAGAACTTTGAAGACGCGTTTCTGTCCCTTACGGACGAGGGGGCGACGGCATGAAAATGATGGCATTCTCCGGGCGCAACATGAAGGAAATTCTGCGCGACCCGCTGACGTTTCTGTTCGGCATCCTGCTGCCGGTGCTTCTGATCGCGATGATCCGCGCGCTGACCGGCGCCATCGGCGGGGTCAACCCCGCCTTCGCCATCACGAGCTTCGCGCCGGGCATGGCGGTGTTCAGCCTGACGTTCATCATGCTGTTCTCGTCGATGTTGGTGGCGGGCGACCGGGCCAGCGCGTTCCTTATGCGGCTGTTCGCGTCGCCGCTGACCGCGCGGGACTACATCGTGGGCTATTCGCTGCCGGTGTTCGCCATAGGCCTGATGCAGGCGGCGGTCTGCCTCGCGGCCGCGCTCTTTTTCGGCCTTGAACCCGACCACCTGCCGCTGGCGCTCCTCTCGCTGATCCCGGCGGTATTGATGATGACGGGCACCGGGCTTCTGTTTGGCACGCTGCTGACCGACAAGCAGTCCGGCGGCATTTTTCCGCTCTTCATCAACGCGGCGACGCTCCTGTCGGGAACGTGGTTTGACTTAAACCTCATCGGAGGCTGGTTCAAGACAATCGGCTACGCGCTGCCCTTCGCCCACGCGGTGGACGCGACGAGGCTGTCCCTTCAGGGGAATTTCTCCGGCGCGCTGCCCCATCTGGGCTGGGTCACCGGTTACGCAATAGCGGTATACGCGCTGGCCATCCTCGCCTTCCGTCGCAAAATGCGAGCGTAGCCTCAGCGGTACATCGCATCAAGAAGCTTAAGCCCCGCGGAGGTTTTGAAGATCCTGTCCCGAATGGAGGCGACCTCCGCGGGGCCGATGGCATCCTCAAAGACGTTGACCAGAAAATCCGCCTCCACGAGGATCTGATAATCGATCCCAACGATGTTTGAATAGGTGTGGTGGTGGGCGATGAGCCAGCACACGCGCTCGATGTCCGCCTCTTTGCATCCGGCCTCCCGGAGCAAAAGCCGCGCCGGAGCGGGGCCCTCGATCTCTTGGTAATGCCCGGCGCTGGAGCCGTACTTTTCCTCGCTGGGTTTGATGCCGATGTCGTGGGTCAGCGCGGCCAGTTCGATGACGCGCAGCGTGTCCCCATCCAAGCCCTCCATCCGGGCGATGCCCCGGGCAAAGCCGTACACCTTCAGAAAATGGTGGATGCGCCGGGCATCCTTCCCGAAGAAATCAACCATCCCGGCCATGACGCGTTCGACCATTTGAACCCCTCCCTGCAAAGGGGGCGCGAACTCAGGTTCGCGCCCCCAGACCATCAACAAAGTCTCCCTAGGGGTTTCAATCGTTCCCGGCGGCGTGTACGCCGGGAACGGGATAGCGCCAACAGTACGCATATTGGTAGCGCTATCCATACCTTTGTTCAGTGCGCCGCTCGGAAATCCGTGAGGATTTCAGGCGCACGCAGGTTTCCTTCCTTCGCATCGAAAAAACCATAGGGTTTTTCGATGCCTTGAGGGCGCGAACTCAGGTTCGCGCCCCCAGACCATCAACAAAGTCTCCCTAGTGGTTTCAATCGTTCCCGGCGGCGTGTACGCCGGGAACGGGATAGCGCCAACAGTACGCATATTGGTGGCGCTATCTATACCTTGGGTCAGTGCGCCGCTCGGAAATCCGTGAGGATTTCAGGCGCACGCAGGTTTCCTTCCTTCGCATCGAAAAAACCATAGGGTTTTTCGATGCCT
>JAEZTD010000323.1 GCA_023443705.1 Bacillota bacterium
ATCGCCGTTGCATCTTCCGGCAATGTCCCGATACAGATTCGTCTCCATGCCACATCCTCCTTGCCGGGCGCGCCAGACGGCGTACGCCTTCCACCCATGCCATCGATGCATGGTATGAGGACGGGCAGAAGGGTATGCCTAACCGAAGAGTCGTCGGGTTTTCAGCGCAGAAAAAACCCCGAAGCATGAAACTTTCAGGAATACTCAAGCGGTATCTCGTCCAAAACCAAAGCATCCTCCACCGGTCGGTGGAGGAACAGACCATCAACAAAGTCTCCGTAGGATTTCAATCGTTCCCGGCGGCGTGTACGCAGGGAACGGGATAGCGCCACCAGTGCGCACACTGGTGGCGCTATCCACTCCTTTGGTCAGTGCGCCGCACGGAAATCCTTGAGGATTTCAGGCGCACGCGGGATTTCTTCCTTCGCATCGAAAAATCCGTAGGGTTTTTCGATGCCTGATCCTCCACCGGTCGGTGGAGGAAATCTTGTTCACGGCGCAGGCGCCGGGATGTGCGGGGTGCCGCCTAATCCTTGGGGAATTGGCGCTTCAGGAACTGGAGCAGGAAGTAGAGAAGCGGTACGTCGATGGCGTATTGAATTGCGTTTTTAAGCACACGTGCGGGGAGAAGCGCGACAAATCCCTTACCAAGGGTCATACTCAGCCAAAGCGTGTTGAGGGCGATGTGAAGCACAATAGCGATGACGGCCTGCGATACGAGAACGCGCGCCCAGTTCACATCCTTGGCTCGGTAGAACGCAAGCCCGTATACGAGACCGCCCAGCGCCGCGTTGAGCGTAAAACCCGGGAAGAACGGACCGGCAGGGCGAATCAAAAAGACGATGATGTCTGATAGCGCCGCAATCAACATCGCGGGCGACGGCCCGAAAAGGAAGGCTGCTGCGGCTACGGCAAGATACCCGAACGAAAGACGAAGGTAGGAAAACAGGTACACCGACACGGTTGCGTTGAGCACAACCTCGATAGCCAAAAGCATCGCACAGGCGACCATTACCCGCGTTTTTTTAAGGTTTCTCGCGGATTCGGCCAAGTCATCAAGCCAAGTTTTTATCACCCTATCCACCCCCTTTCTCGGCTCATCATATCACCACAGAAAAAATGTGTCAATCCAAGTTTTGTTTGCGTGCGTATGAACAATAGGCTATAATTGATCCGGGAGGGGTTGCCATGAAAAAGAAAGCGCCGGAGAAATCCTACAAAATTCTCGACATCGATCCGTGGCTGAAGGCGTACCGACGGGACATCCAACTTCGGATGGACCGTTTTACCGACATCCGCAAGAAGCTGCTCGGTGCGAAGGGCGACCTTTCGTCGATGGCCAACGGCTACCTTTATTACGGAATCCACCGCACGGAGAGCGGCTGGGTCTACCGTGAGTGGGCGCCGGGCGCGGACGAGATGCACCTGATCGGCGACTTCAACGGTTGGAACCGCGCAGCCCACCCGCTGGAAAAAGGCCTTGGCGGCAGCTGGGAAATCTCACTCCCACCGGAGGCCCTGAAGCACGGCGACCGCGTCAAGGTGCAGGTCACAAAAACGGGCGTAAAAACCGACCACATCCCCCTCTACATCCGCAAGGTCGTTCAAAACAAAGAAGACAACGACTTCTCCGGGCAGGTGTGGGCGCCCAGGTTGCCCTTTCGATGGACGGACGGCGGCTACGGCCGCAGGAAGATCAGCCCCATCTACATCTACGAAGCGCATGTGGGTATGGCGCAGGAGGAAGGGCGCATCGGCACCTACCGCGAGTTTGCTGACAACGTCCTGCCCCGCATCAAAGCAGGCGGCTACAACGCCGTGCAGTTGATGGCGGTTCAGGAACATCCCTACTATGCCTCCTTCGGCTATCAGGTTTCAAACTTCTTCGCTGCTTCGTCCTGGTACGGCGAGCCGGAGGATCTGAAATACCTCATCAACACCGCCCACGGCATGGACATGCTGGTCTTTCTCGACCTCGTGCACTCACACGCGGCCAAAAACGTCGCGGAGGGCATCAATCTGTTCGACGGCACTGAGGATCAGTTCTTCCGAAAGGGCAAGGCGGGCATTCACCCGGCATGGGATACAAAGCTGTTCAATTACGGAAAGCACGAGGTCATTCACTTCCTCCTGTCCAACTGCAAGTTCTGGCTGGAGGAATACCACTTTGACGGCTTCCGCTTCGACGGCGTGACATCGATGATCTACCATGACCACGGGCTCGGAAAGTCCTTTGACGGCTACGACAAGTACTTCAGTCTGAACACCGATGTGGAGGCCGTTACCTATCTGCAATTGGCCAACGAACTGATCCATGCCGTCAACCCCTTCGCCTTGACCATCGCCGAGGACATGAGCGGCATGCCGGGCATGTGCCTGCCGATCCGCTACGGCGGGATCGGGTTCGACTATCGGCTGTCAATGGGCGTGCCGGACTTCTGGATTAAGACACTCAAGGAAGACGACATCCGCTGGGACATGGCGCGCATGTGGTACGAATTGACCACCCGTCGCCCACAGGAGCCTTCGGTGGGTTATTCTGAATCCCACGACCAAGCGCTGGTCGGCGACAAGACGCTCATCTTCCGCATGGCGGATGCCGAGATGTATACTGGCATGGACAAGGCGTATCACTCACCGGCCATAGACCGGGCGATCACGCTGATCAAGATGATCCGCTTCATCACGCTTTCGCTGGCATCAGATGGCTATCTCAACTTCATGGGCAACGAATTTGGACACCCGGAATGGATCGACTTCCCCCGGGAAGGCAACAACTGGAGTTTTCAGTACGCGCGCCGTCAGTGGTCTCTCTCTGACAACGACTTATTAAAGTACCAGTGGTTGCGGGATTTCGACCGGGCGATGCTGAAGTTCGCACGGAAGCATCGGGTGATGGTGAAGCACGACCTCAACAACCTCTGGATCGATCAGGAAAACAAACTGCTCGCTTTCGCAAAGGGCGGACTCGTGTACCTCTTCAACTTTCATCCGACAAGGTCCCAGGAGGCGTTTCTGTTGCCGGTCAACCCGACGGGCGCGGGCGACTATCAGGTGGTGTTCTCAACCGACGGCGAAGCCTTTGGCGGTCAAGGGCGCATTTCTGAGGAAACGATCTATCAAACCGAGTTCACGCAGGAGCGCGGCATCGCCTTCAAGGTCTATGCCCCCTGCCGCACGGCGATGGTGCTGAAGCGCATCGGGCCGTAAACCAATCGCACAAGAAAATGAACCGGCGAGGGGGCATCCCCTCGCCGGTTCATTTTTGATGTTTTGGGGGCTTCCGGCGCTATGCCCGCAGTTTTGCGCCGTGGGTGGTCTCGCAGGCCTTGACAATCCTGTCGAAACTGGCGTTGACCTCGGCGTCGGTCAGTGTACGGTCGGAAGAGCGGAATGTGAGGGCAAAAGCCGCGCTCTTTCTGCCTGCGCCCACCTGCATGCCGCGGTAGAGGTCGAAGAGTTTCACATCTTCAAGCGTCCGCCCGACCGCGCGGCGGATGGTCTCCATCACGCTGCCGATGCCTACGGCTTCGTCCATCACCAGCGCGATGTCGCGACTGACAGCAGGAAAGCGCGGCAGCGGCTTCACTTCGGGCACCGGAACCTCGAAGGCCATCATTGCATCAGCGGAAAGCTCCGCGATGTAGATGCGACGGTCATCCAGCTCAAACCGCGCCGCGACGTCCGGATGCACCTCGCCAAGCTGGCCGAGCACCGCGTCGCCGGCCTTGATCACCGCGCGCCTGCCCGGATGCAGCCAATTTTCACCGCCCGGCTCGACCTTGGCCTCAATGCCGAACCGCTGCAAAAGGCATACGGCGGCATCCCGCAGCGCGTAGAAGTCCACGCCCTCGCCATACATGCCCAGGGTCAGCGTCGGGATCTCCTCCGGCAGCTGATGCGCATCGGTCTTTTTGAAGGCGGTGGACAATTCAAACACCCGTCCTGACGCGTTTCCCCGGTTTACGTTGGTGGACAGAACCGCCAGCATCGACGGCACCAGCGTCGTACGCATGACCGAGGTGTCCTCGCCAAGAGGATTGCGAACCGGCAGCGGATCAAGACGCCAATCGCCCGCGTCGAAACCCATCGCATCCAGCCACTTGGGCGACACGAAGGAGTAATTCAGCGCTTCGTAGAAGTTCATGCCCACCAGCGAATCCTTGGCGCGGTCGCGGAAAGCCTGCTTTCTCGAACGCTCACCCAGCACGGTCGCGCCTCGCGGCAGCGTGGAGGGGATCGCGTCGTAGCCGTAGAGCCGCAGCACTTCCTCGGCGAGGTCGGCCTCGGTCTCGATGTCGCTGCGCCAGGCGGGCGGCATGCAGATGAGTTCGTCGCCCATGAGCGTACAGTCTATGTACAGACTGTTCAAAATGTCCTCCATCTTTGCGGCGGGCACGTCCACGCCCATGAGCCGTGCCATCCGTTTGGCGCTGGCCGTGATCTCCCGGTCGGATGCCGGGTTCGGGTACAGATCGATAACGCCCGGCGCCACGTCGCCGCACTCCAGCATGTTCACCAGCATCGCGGCGCGCTCCAGTGCCTCCAAGGTATTTTCGACGCACACGCCCTTTTCGAAGCGGGCGGAAGACTCCGTGCGGATGCCCAGCGCGCGGCTGGTCAGGCGGATGCCGGTTCGGTCAAAGGCCGCGCACTCGAACAGGACGCTCGTCGTACCTTCGCCGATCTCGGAATCCTCGCCGCCCATGATGCCCGCGAGGCCTGTCGCGTTTTCGGCGTCCGCGATGACCAGCATGCCGTCGGTCAACTCGTGCTTCTTGCCGTCCAGCGTGGTCAGCGTCTCGCCGGGTCTGGCGCGGCGCACGATGATTTTGCCATCACGGACCCTGGAGAGGTCGAAGGCGTGCATCGGATGGCCGGTCTCCAGCATCACGAAATTGGTGATGTCGACGATGTTGTTGATCGGGCGAACGCCCGCGGCGTTCAGGTACTCGCGCATCCACATGGGTGACGGGCCGATTTTGACGTTCGTCACCACGCGGGCGGAGTAGCGCGGGCAGAGCGATGCGTCACGCACCTCCACCGACGCGTACGCCTCGATGGGTTCTCCCTTCTCTTCGACCTCGATCTCCGGCATCACGCAGTACTCGCCCATGACCGCCGCGCTCTCGTGGGCGATGCCCCAGACGCTTAGACAGTCGGGCCGGTTGGCCAGGATCTCAAAATCCACCACGTCGTCGCCCAGGCCCAAGATGCCCTTGACGCACACGCCGGGCGAGACCTCATCGGTGATGACGAGGATGCCCTCGTCGCCCACGTGGGGATACAGCCCGGTGGGAACGTCCAGTTCCGGCCCGGAGCAGATCATCCCGAAGGATTCGACGCCCCGCAGCTTGCCCTTTTTGATGACGCCGCCGGGCAGCCGCGCTCCCTCCACCGCGACGGGAACCAGGATGCCCGCCTTCACATTGGGCGCGCCGCAGACGATCTGAAGCGGCGCTTCGCGGCCGACATCCACCCTGCACACGTGCAGGTGGTCGGAATTGGGATGATCCTCGCAAGTCAGCACCCGGCCGACCACGACACCTTCAAAGCCCGCGCCTGTATTATGGATTCCCTCGACCCCGGTTCCACTCATCACCATGCGGCGCGCGTATTCGTTCACGTCCGCTTTTACATCCACGTATTCGCGCAGCCATTTCATCGGTACTTTCATGTCACTAGGCCTCCCTTACCGGAACTGCGCCAGAAAGCGCAGGTCATTTTCGTAGAAATAGCGCATGTCGGGCACGTTGTACTTGAGGATGGTCAGCCGCTCGATGCCCATGCCGAAGGCGAAGCCCGTATACTTCTCGGCGTCGATGCCGCACATCGTCAGAACCTTCGGATTTACCATACCGCAGCCGAGCACCTCAATCCACCCGGTGCCCTTGCAGATGCGGCAGCCCGCGCCCTTGCAGGCGGCGCAGCTGACGTCAAACTCGGCGGAGGGCTCCGTGAACGGGAAGAAGGACGGCCTGAAACGGGTCTTGATGTCCTCCCCGAACAGCTTCCGGGCAAACAGATCCAGCGTGCCCTTGAGGTCGCCCATCGAGATCCCTTCGTCAACGACCAACCCTTCGAGCTGATGGAACACCGGCGAATGGGTGGCATCGCACTCGTCCACCCGGTACACGCGGCCGGGGCACACGATGCGGATGGGCGGTTTCGTCGTGGTCATCACGCGGGCCTGCACCGGCGACGTGTGGGTGCGCAGAACAATCTCATCGTCGATGTAGAAGGTGTCCTGGGCGTCCCGCGCCGGATGGTTC
>JAEZTD010000060.1 GCA_023443705.1 Bacillota bacterium
CCCCCTCCCTGGGCGTTATGGGTTTTCCCTTGAAAGCCAGGTATCCGCTCATCAGCATAAAAAGCGGTATCTGCACCGTGAAGACGATCCGCATAAGAAAACCGCCGTCGAGGCCGAGCTTTCCCAGAACATGCGTAATCACCACAAAGATTGCCGCAATCCCTTTTGCCGCGTCCAGCCCCACATTTCGGGCGCCCTGCGTGCGCACTTCCATCATTCGTTCACTCTCCTGAGATTGATCCGGGAACGGTACGGCCTATATCAGCCGGAGTATCGATATTGCGCGCGCCCACAAACGAGCGACCCACACATCCATAATATATTATCCATGTAATTTTCCTGTTGCGCAACATCCTTCTCCCGATCTTCCCGATGCCTGAACGCTTCGCTACCCTTCGTACCGTATCAGCGCCTGCGCGGCGGCGAGGGTGGGCGTCAGCCCCGCCGCGGCCATGCCGTAGAGCGCCGCGCCGAAGGCGGCCTCCTCGTCGTGGGCGGGTACCAAGAGCGGCATGCCAAAGGCCAGCTCAAACGCACGCCGAAGCGCCGGGTTTTTTCGGATGCCGTTGCCGGAGCCCACCAGCCTTTCCGGCATCTTCGCCCCGGCGCGAAGCATCTCGCGGTAGATGTCGAAAAGCTCCGCCGCCATGCCCTGCAGCGTGCCGCCGATCAGCCGCCCGGCGTCGAAATTCTCCGTCGAAAGGCCGGTGATCTCGCCCCGGAGTGCGGGGTTTTTCCGCGTGCCGGAGAACCGGGGCGACACGCGGGGGTTGTCCGGCAGCGCCAGCGCCGCGAGCCCCGCCTCGTTCATGGCGGAATACAGCTTCTCGGCCTCGCAGCCCGAGAGGCGCGCGCAGGAGCGCAGGAATTTTTCAAGGATCGCGTAAGCCCGCCCGCCGCAGAGGGAGGATCCCACGAGCAGGTACTGCCCGAGCAATAGCGGCCGCCGCTCGGCCTCGGCGAGCGCCCCCGTCGCGTCCGACATCATCGAAATCTGCCCGCCGGTGCCCATGTTGACGAGGGCGGTGCGCTCCATCTCCCGCACGGAGCCGATGAAGCTTGCCTGGTTGTCCCCCAGCGCAACGGACACGGCCGCCCCGCGGTACTCGCCCAGCGCGCGGACACCCGCTTCGACCTCCGGCAGGATCCCCCGGTCGATCCCGGCGTTCGCCACGGCCAGGTCGTCCCAATCGCGGGACGGCAGGTCAAAAAGCCCCATGCTGGCGGCGTTGGTCGCGTGGATGACGGGCTCCGCCCGGCTGCACAGGCGCATCGCTACGTAGTCCGCGATGGTGGCGACCCGCGCCGCGCCCTTCGGCACGAGACCGTTCTGCGCGTTCCAGAAGTGGGTGGTCAGGCCGAACCCCGTGGCCATGGGGCAGCCGGTGCGTTTTGTCAGCTCGGAGGCGTAGGTGCCGCCACCAAAGGGCAGATCGCCCCGGCCGTCCTGCCAGGTGGCGAGGGGGCTGATCGCGCGTCCAGCCCCGTCCATGTACAGCATGCCGTGCATCTGACCGTCGAGTCCGACGGCCCCGACCGGCGCGTGCCGCGCCATCAGGCCGTCGACCAGCGTCCGCGCCTTTTCAAAAATCGCCTCGGGGTCCTGAAGGCGCGCCCAACTCCGCTCGCTTGAGATGTCCGCACCGCTCTCCAGCGTGACGGCCTCCAGCACCCGGCCCTCCGGGTCCGCCACCACCGCCGACAGCGTGGTGGTGCCGATGTCGAGTCCGATCGCGTTCATAACTTCTCCTGTCCGCGCCCCGTCAATGGGGCATCTATCGAATGAACTTCTTCCACTCCCCGCGGAGCGGGTTTTCTGTGCCCAATCCCATATCGCAAAACGTCCCCTCCGCGCCTTCCCCCTCGCGCTGAAAAGCCGCAACGGGTTTTCAGCGCCCACTCCCAAGTCGGGAATCTTTCCCGCAAACCCCATCTTCCTTCAAATCGTTCCCGGCGGCGTGTACGCCGGGAACGCGTTTCCATAGCCAGTCCAAAGACTTGCGGAGGAAACATTTCCTTAAGTCAGCGAGCCGCCCGGAAATCCGAAGGATTTCAGGCGAGCGCAGAAGTCCCGTTCCCACGCGCTGAAAGATCCGAAGGAGATTTCAGCGCAAACGTCAGCGAGCCGCCCGGAAATCCGAAGGATTTCAGGCGAGCGCAGAACCCCCGTTCCCTCAGCGCTGAAAGATGCGAAGCAGATTTCAGCGCCCTGCGTCAGCAGGTTATCATACTGGACGCCGGGTCAAGCCGCCGGATGATGTCCTCCTGGACCGCGGGGGACAAATCGAGGAAATTGACAAAGGTTCCGTGGATGCGCATGATGTAGACGCCGGACGGCGCGTACTTCGCCGGGTTATTCAAGACCTTCCGGAGCATCTCGGGCGTGGTCACGTTGACGTACAGGTAGAACGGCGAAACCCCTTTTGAAAGCGGGTTGAAGAACAGCGGCGCGATCACCCTGTCGCGAAACTCCAGCCCCTTGCCCCCGTGGCTTTCGGCGCGGAAGTACTTCGGATCGACGCCCAGGTGGGACGCGTACCCGCCCGAGAACTTCTCAAAGGGCAGCTTCATCGCCGACAGCGCGCGCAGCCCAAGCCCGCCCGCCGCGTCGCCCGCCAGCGGATCGACGCCGTAATTGAGCATTTCGCGGCTGCCGCGCCCGTCGGGCGTCGCGCCGACCCAGTAGCCGTACAGTAGGTGCGTGGACGGCGTCGAGAAGTCCGGCCGGAACGGATTGCCCAGGTAGTTTTTGAGCGACGCGACCATGTCCGACACGCGGGACGCGATCTCGCGGGCCTCGCCGTCGGGCTGAGCTTCGTTCTCGCCGTACTTGGGGCAGGCGCGCAGGAAAGCGCGCAGTTCCTCGTAGCCTTCGAAATTTGCGCGCAGCGCGGGCAGGAGCATTTCCGCGTCCTGCGGGCGCTCCGCGAGCAATCGGTCGATGGCGACGAAGGAGTCCGCCACCACCGCCAGGCCGTGGATCAGGCAGCCGCTGCCGTTGTAGCGGGTGCCCTGGTTAACCGGATCGCGCATGTCGTAGCCGGTCTCGATCCCGCCCATCATCGTACTCAAAAACGGCACCGGCAGGTGGGCGACCGCGCGGGACGCACCGTTGGCCGCGCGCTCCATCTCGGAGAGGAAGCCCCCGAGGTTTTTGTAGAACCGCTCGCGCAGCGAGCGAAGCGCGGCGAGGGGCGCCTCCGGCTCGACGAAACTCCCGATTTCGTCGCCGGTCACGAGAGAAACCCCGCCCGTCAGCGTCAGCTCCAGAATTTTCGCAAGGTTCAGCCAGGTGTTGGTGGTGTTGCCGTTGTCCCGGCCCATGATGAGGGGCTCCTGACAGCCGGCGATGGCGTAGTCCGCAAGGTCTTCTTCCCGGACGCCCGCGCGCCGCAGCACCTCAAACACGCTGTCGTCGTTAAAAAGAGACGGCGTGAGGCAGCCAGGGGTGAAGAAGAAGCGCCCCATCTCGCGGTACAGCTTCTCCGGTGTGCCTTTGTGCAGCTTGACCGACAGGATCGGCTGGGGCAGGTTCATCTCGTAGTAGGCGTCGAGGAGCGCGTAGCTCGTTTCGTTCGTCAGGTCGTTGCCCAAGGTGTCTCGCCCGCCGACGATCAGGTTCTGCGAGATCGCCCAGCTGCGGTCGCCGACGTTGAAGAAGACGAGCAGGTGCGAAAGATACGCCGCCGCCTCGTCCCGGGGGAGCCCCTCCGCCGCGCGGTAGGGCTCGAAGATGCGGTCGGCGTTGCCGACGGAGAAGGCGAAGGGGTTGGGCGCCTGCTCTGCGCACATCACCTGCCACAGGATCATGAAGCTCTGGATGGCCTCATAAAGGTTCGACGCGCCGCCCTCGGGCACCTTGCGAAGCGCGTCCCGCATGCGGGTAAGCCGCGCCCGGTCGTCGCCCGTGGCCGCGTCCGCCATTTCATCGGCGAGCAACGCGTACCGCCCGGCCAGCATCACCGTGGCCTCCAGCGCCCGCTTCATCGCGCGGAAGCCCGATGCCTTCTCCGGGTCGCGCTCGGATTCGATCTTTTCCGAAAGGTCCCGGACCATCTCGCCCGCGCCCCGGGCGAGGAGGGGCCTTACGTCCGGGATGACGTGCCCGGTCACCTGCTCCATGAAGAAGGCGACCTCGCCGGTCAGCCTTTCGACCGATTCATACGTCTCGGACAGCGCGCGCACGTAGGGCGCCATTTGGTCGTGCGCCTTGACCGCTTCGATTCGCTCGGCCGGAAATTCATCGTTTGGCTCAATGTCGCCGAAAACCGCCGTCGGGTCGCAGTACCCGGCGAAGGACTCCACCTTGAAACTGGGGTTGATGAGCGCGTAGGACCGCGCGAATGCATCCCGCTGGGTGCCCGCGAACAGCGCGTGGGCGCTGATTGAAATGGGCAGAACGGAAAGCGCGTCGTAGAGAAGGTTCGCCGCCTTTTCGCCCGGCGGCAGCGCCGCGTACTTTTCCTCGCTTCGGGCGCAGGTTTCCCGGATCAAAAACCACCCGTCCAGCCGCTTTCGTGCGCGCTCCTCGCGAAACAGCGCCTTTGCCATGTCGATGACCGCGGACGGACTCAGCTTCACCATTTCCATGCCTCTACCTCCTCAGGTTCTGACCACCTCGAGCCCTTCGGCAACGAGCATCTTTTCCAGTTCCTCAGCCCGCCCGGCGGGCAAAAACGCGTCCTCCATGCCATAGGAAAGCCCCAGCTTTTCCCATTTGCCCCGGCCGTACTCGTGGTAGCGCAGCACTTCGACGCGCGCGCGGCCTTTGAGGCGGGCGAGGTATTGGCAAAAGCCGTTAAGCGCCTCCGGATCGTCGTTCACGCCGTGGATCAGCGGGATGCGGACGGAAAGGTTCACCCCCGCGTCCGCCGCGCGCGCGAGGTTCTCCTTCACCCCGTCGATCGAAAGCCCGGTGTACTTTTGATGCGCCGCCCCGTCCGGGTGCTTGAAATCGGCGATCAAAAGGTCGGTCAGCTCAAAGAGAACAGGGAGCCTCGGGTGGGCGGCGTTCGTTTCAAGGGCGGTGTGGACGCCCTCCGCGCGCACCCTCCGAAAGAGCGCCGCCACCGCGTCCAGCTGGCAGGTCACCTCGCCGCCGGTCAGCGTCAGCCCGCCGCCGTCAAAGAACATCGGCTTTGCGGCGATCACCGCCAGCGCGATCTTTTCCACGTCCTCCCGGCGGTTTCCGGGCCGCCCCGCGGCCATGCCCTCCGGGTTCGAGCACCAGGGGCAGCGCATGTTGCAGCCCGCCAGATGGTACACCAGCCGGTTGCCCGGCCCATCCTGGTTGTAGTTGAAGCCCTTCTGAAAGTATTCGATGATCATGCCGTGCCCCCCGCCTGCCCGAATGCACCGGTCGGTTTGACCAAGAGGCTGTCCAGCGCCACGACGCTCGCGCCGAGCAGCATCGGGTCCCCCGGCAGATGGTTCACCGACACCTTCAGCGCGCCGTAGACCTCCGGCATCAGGTGGCGGCGGAGCACCCCGTCCGCAACCTCGAGGAAGAATCCGCCGCCGCCCTCCACCAGCCGGTCGGCAAACACCACCGAATCCGGGTTCAGCGCGTTGACGAGCCCGCACACGCCGAAGGCGAGATGCCCCGCCACCCTGCGGTAGGCCTCCCGCGCCGCGCCCTCGCCGGAGCGCACCCGCCGGAGAATCTCCTCCGAACCCGCCGGCGCGCCGCCCTCCGTGAGCCGCGTCATCGCGTAGGCCTCCTTCAGCGCCTCGGAGGACGCGTAAAGCTCCAGACAGCCCCGGTTGCCGCACTCGCACAAAGGCCCCGCAAAGTTGATGCTGGCGTGGCCAATCTCCCCGGCATAGCCGCTGGCGCCGTGATACGCCTGCCCGCCGGTGATCAGCCCCGCGCCGACGCCCCGGTCGCACACCACGTACAGAAGGTTCTCGTCGCGCCGGTGCTCGCCGTACCAGAGCTCCGCCAGCGCGCCGCAGTTGGCGTCGTGCTCGAGGAACACCTTGAGGCCCGTAGCGCTTTGAAGCGCCGCCTCGATGTCCACCCCGGCCCAGCCGGGAAAGCCGCTCATCAGCGTGATGCGCTTCGTCCGGGCGTTGAACGGCCCCGGCAGCGCCACACCCAGCGCCAGAACCTCCCCCAGCGCGCGTGCGAGGGTTTCCTTCACCAAGCGGCAGAGCGCCGCAAGCGAAGCCTCCGCCCCCCGCTCCGGGCGGTTCTCGGCCTGACCATAGGCCTTTTCGTTTCCGGCGATGTCGTAGACCGCGCAGGACAGGTAGCTGCGGTTGACCCGCGCCGCGCCCAGGAGAAACTTCTCGCCGTTCAGCGTCAGCCCCATGGGCTTTCGGCCCAGCGGCGCTTCCCGCCCGGTGGTCTCGGAAACCAGCCCCCAGTCCGCGAGCTCCTTCACGATCTTCGTGATGGTCGCCTGCTTGAGGCCGGTGAGCCGCGCAAGGCCGACCCGCGTCTCTGCGCGCCCGGAATGCAGCGCGCGGATGACCAGCGCGCGGTTCAGTTCCTTCTGCGCGTCCCGGCTGATGCCCGTTTCGTTTTGCATGGGTCGCCCCCCGATATACTTCACTAAGTGTATTATATTCGCGCCACCTCCCGCTGTCAACGCGTCAAAACGCCGAGCAACGTAAATTGTGCGCCGTAAACCCTTACATCTTTTCGCGAATTCCTCCACTGAATAAAAAATCGCCCGCGCAAAAGCGCGGGCGGACACAAAGCACCGAAATATCTACGGAGGTTTTTCAATGCCTATTTACAACTGTAATATTTTGCACGGCAGACCGAAGGCCTCGGCGACGCCCGGGCAGGTGACCTCGCCCTCATAGACGTTGATGGCGGAGACAATGGTCTCATCGCGCCGGGCGGCCTCCTCGAGGCCCAGGTCGGCGATTTTCAGCCCGTAGCCCAGCGTGGCGTTGGTCAGCGCCATCGTCGCGGTGTAGGGCACCGCGCCGGGCATGTTGGCGACGCAGTAGTGCACCACGCCGTCCACGAC
>JAEZTD010000094.1 GCA_023443705.1 Bacillota bacterium
GCATCCGACAAGCGCGTCAAGGTTACGCTGGCCTGCGGTGAGTGCAAGCAGCGCAACTACAATACCTTGAAGAACAAGAAAAACGACCCTGACCGTCTCGAGATGAGCAAGTACTGCCGCTTCTGCAAGAAGCATACCGCGCACAAGGAGACCCGCTAAGCCTTTGGGCGTAAGACGAGGAGTGAAGCGCATGGCGAAGGACACCGAGGTCAGCAAGGAGAAAGCCGGCTTCTTTGGGAAGGTAGGTCTTTTCTTCAAGGGCCTTTTCTTGAAGATCGTGAACAGCTTCCGGAACATGGCTTCCGAGCTTAAGAAGGTCACGTGGCCGACCCGGCCTGAGTTGATCAATTACTCGCTGGTCGTGCTGGTCTTCATGGTGGCGATGGCGATCGTTATCGGCATCATCGATTCGGGCGCCGCCAAATTCTCCCAGTGGATCATCGGGGCTTAAGGAGAAGCTATGTCAGAGCATCAACAGCCCCAGTGGTACGTTGTGCATACCTATTCCGGGTATGAGAATAAGGTCAAGGCCAACCTTGAAAAATCCGTTGAGAACAACGGCATGCAGGATCTGATCTTTGAGGTCAAGATCCCCATCGAGGAAGCGGTCGAGATCAAAAACAACAAGCGCAAGACGGTTCAGCGCAAGCTGCTGCCGGGCTATGTGATGGTTCGCATGATCATGACCAACGAATCCTGGTACCTGGTGCGCAACACGCGCGGGGTTACGGGCTTTGTCGGTCCCGGATCGCGCCCGACGCCGCTTTCGGAGACCGATTTCAGCTCAATCGGCGAAAATCGCGTCGCCACCCGGATCGATATCCAGCCGGGTGACGAGGTACGCATCCTGACCGGGTTGTTTGAGAACTTCACCGGGCGGGTGGTGTCCATCGACGCCGGCGCACAGAAGGTTCGGGTCATGGTGCCCATGCTCAAGCGCGAAACCGCCGTGGACCTTGAGTACGACGAGGTTGTCCGCGCGGAATAAGGACTGCCGCCCCGCTGGAAATTTCAGGGGGCTGATTGTCCGCCGTCAGGGTTCGCCCTTTCGGCGGCGCATTCGCGGGCACGGCCCGCATCGAACGCTGAATTCCCGCCTGCGGCGGGCTTCAGAGTGGGAGGGGCAACCAAGGGTTGTTCCGCTTCACCACATAATGTAGAGGAGGATACCCCATGGCCAAGAAAGTAACGGCAATGATTAAGCTGCAGGTCAACGCCGGCAAGGCGACGCCTGCGCCGCCGATCGGCCCGGCGCTGGGTCAGCATGGCGTGAACATCCCCGGCTTTTGCAAGGAGTTCAACGACCGTACCGCAAAGCAGGTCGGCCTGATCATCCCGGTGGTCATCACCGTCTATCAGGACCGCTCCTTCACCTTCATCACCAAGACCCCGCCCGCCGCCGTGCTCATCAAGAAGGCCTGCGGTCTCGAGCACGCTTCCGGAAAGCCCAACCGTGAGAAGGTCGCCAACATCACCAAAGCGCAGATCCGCGAAATCGCGGAGCACAAGATGCCTGACCTCAACGCCGCTTCCGTTGAAGCCGCGATGAGCATGGTCGCTGGCACCGCGCGCTCGATGGGCGTCGTCGTCGTCGACTGATTCCAGCCGAAATAATGTGGGAGGACACAGTGCCGCTAATACCACAAGGAGGATATTCATGAAGCAGGGCAAAAAATATTCGGACAGCGTAAAGCTGATTGACCGCCTGAAGGCCTATGATCCGGAGGAGGCCGTCTCCCTCGTCAAGCAGACCGCCAAGGCCAAGTTTGATGAAACGGTTGAGCTCCACGTCCGCCTGGGCGTTGACCCCCGCCACGCCGATCAGCAGGTGCGCGGCACGGTCGTGCTGCCCCACGGCACCGGCAGAACCAAGTCGGTCCTCGTCATCTGCAAGGCCGACAAAGCCAAGGAAGCCGAGGCCGCCGGCGCGGATTTTGTCGGCGCCGAGGACATGATCGCCAAGATTCAGGGCGGCTGGTTCGGCTTTGACGTGATGGTCGCCACCCCGGACATGATGGGTCTTGTCGGTCGCCTGGGCCGCGTGCTCGGCCCCAAGGGCCTCATGCCCAACCCGAAGACCGGTACCGTCACGATGGACATCGCCCGCGCGATCACCGAGATCAAGGCCGGTAAGGTCGAATACCGCGTCGACAAGACCGCCATCATTCACTGCCCCGTGGGCAAGGCTTCCTTTGAAGAAGGCAAGCTGGGCGAGAACCTGAAGACGCTGATGGACGCCATCATCAAGGCCAAGCCGTCGACGGCGAAGGGCACCTACATCCGCTCCGCGGTGCTCTCCAGCACCATGGGCCCGGGCATCAAGCTCAATTCGCTGAAATTCTAAGCGCTTGCGCGCCGGCGGCGAGACTCCGCGTTGCGGACTCTCGCCGCATTTTTTGCGCAGACCTTCAAAGCAAGCCTTGCGGCCGGGCCTGCGCGCAATGCGGAAGCAACCTTCGGGCGCGCGTGTCGCCCTTCGGCAGCATTATTTCATCGTGACTGCGGCGCCGAACCCCGAACGTTTCAATTGTCAGATTTAACTTGACAAGCCTAATCCAGTGATGTATATTAATTGAGTGCTTAAAAATAAGCCGTGCCATAGACAGCGAGTGCGATTCGCATAAGGCCTTACGGCCGCTCGCCGAGGCGCCAGCTGAGAGACATATTGATGTCGCCGCTTGCGCGTTTGGCGCAAAGGCGATTTTTTAGCGTCACAGACGGGACGAGAAGCGAGGTGTAATCAATGTCCAACAGTTTGGAACTCAAAAAGGCAGTCGTCGCAGACATCCGCGAGAAGTTTGAAAAAGCGCACTCCGTGGTGCTGATCGACTACCGCGGGCTGACCGTGGCGGAGGTGACCGACCTTCGCAACCAGTGCCGTGCACAGGGCGTGGAATACGTCGTGCTCAAAAACACGATGATCCGCCTCGCCGCGCAGGAGCTGGGCATCACGGGCCTTGATCCCCACCTGAACGGCCCCACCGCCGTCGCCTTCGGCATGAAGGACGCGGTGGCTCCCGCGAAGGTCATCACCGACTTCATCAAGAAGGTCAAGAAGACTTCCGTCAAGTGCGGCGTGGTCGACAGGACCATGATCGACGCGGCGGGCGTGCAGGCGCTCAGCGAGCTGCCGCCGAAGGAGGTCCTGATCGCGAAGATGATGGGCAGCCTGAACGCGCCCATTACCGGGTTCGTGGGCGTGCTCAGCGCGACGCTCAGGTCTCTGGTGTACGCGATCGAAGCCGTGCGCAAGCAGAAGGCCGGGGAATGACCCATCCGCGTCCGGCAGCGTAGCCGGACGGCTACCAACATCAATTCAGCCATTAATGAGGAGGATATCATCATGAACCGCGAAGAACTCATTTCCGCCATTGAGTCGATGACCGTTCTGGAGCTCGCGGAGCTCGTCAAGGCCCTCGAAGAGAAGTTCGGCGTCTCCGCCGCCGCCCCTGTCGCCGTCGCCGCTGGCCCCGCTGCCGCCGCCGCGCCCGCTGAGGCCGTTGAAGAGAAGACCGAGTTCGACGTCATCCTGAAGGATGTCGGCACCGAGAAGATCAAGGTCATCAAGGTCGTCCGCGAAGTCGTGCCGGGCCTGGGCCTGAAGGAAGCCAAGGATCTGGTTGACGGCGCCCCGAAGACCCTCAAGGAAGGCGTCAACAAGGAAGACGCCGAGAAGATCAAGAAGGCGTTTGCCGAAGTCGGCGCCACCATCGAGATCAAGTAATTCAGCCAATACCAAAAGCGCCGCCCATTTGGGCGGTGCTTTTCCATCAGCAAAGGCTCCGAGGGTTGAATCGCGCCCGGTGGCGTACACGCCGGGAACAAAAAAGCGCCACCAGTCAGCAACCTGGTGGGGCTATCGATGTTTGGCCAGTGCGCCGGAATTTCCAGAGATTGTCTAGCGCACGCAGGATTTCCCCTTTGCGCCGAAAAAGCCGCAGGTTTTAGGTGCCTTGAAGCGTCGTCCCTTCGGGCGGCGCTTTGTCCATAATCTCGCTGATTCATCGGCAGGATGCATTCTATATGGAAGGCAGAGAAGGCCGTCGATCGGAACGGCGCCGGATAGCGCGCAACCTGCTTTCTTCGGAAACGGGGGGCGCTTCGGGCTAGCGCTTGAACAGAGCGAACATCGATCCCCTCGGGAACACCTGCACGTCCTGCTCGACGGGGACCTTGCTCTGGTTCAAATAAAACCGGACGCGCCTTCTGGCGTAGCGGTAGGCCTCCTCGAAGGTGACGGTGCGGTTCTTGTCGAGGTCGGCGCGCAGCGAGGTTTTCCGGTCCTTGATGAGATCCCAGCCGCCCGCCTCGGAAAGCGCTCGCACGAACACCGTTGCCATCGCCGCCTCGCTTTCTGCGCCGCTGAAGGAGATGCGGTAGCTGTCCTGCGCCGAGCTGGACGAGGTCATCACCCGGTATTTGCTCAGGGCGAACGAGGTCGCCGAGCCGCCGGTGAAGGCCTGCAGTATGCCGCGGTTGAAGTTAAAATGGGCGGTTCTGGAGAGGAACGCGCCGCTCTGGCAGCAGTCGATCATCACGATGACGGTGCCGGGGATTCTGCGCAGCATCTGCTCCAACTGATGCGCCGTGACGCGGGAGCCGTCGTGCAGTTCCAGCCACGCCCGACCCGAATCAAACCCGCCGTGGCAGTTGATGTAGAAGAGCGAGACGTCGGTGGGCTCGGCGTCCCGGAAGGTGTCTAGGATAGCCGCCACCAGGTCCCTGCGGGCGCTGTCCAGCTTCATGGTCACGTTGTAGTCGCCGGAAACGCCGGAGTTTTTGAGAAGGTCCGCCATGCCCTGGGTGGTGTTGACCGAGCCGATGCGCAGCCGCCCGTCGGCGTAGCGCTGTTCGCCCATGACGAGCGCTCGGTACACGGGCTCCGCTCGGGTGACCGTGACCGTCAGGCGGCTCTCAAATCCGCCATCCACGCTGGTCACGGTGACAAGCGCCTGGCCCTCGGAGACGCCGGTCACCACGCCGCGCTCGTCCACGGTGGCGACGGTGCTGTCGGAGGTTTCAAAGGTCATCCGCTGGTCGCTGGCGTCCAGCGGCATCACGGCATAGCCCAGTTGGGCGGACTGCTTTTTTGGGATTTCCAGCGCGTCCAGCTCGAAATGTACTTCTTGAAGCGGGATAGATTCCACCGTCACGCGGCAGACGGCCTGAACGGCCTTCCCGGAGAAGGCGACAACGTCGCAGCTGCCCGGCGCCACGGCGATCACTTCACCAGTCTGGCTGACCCGCGCCACGTTTAGATTGGTGGAAAGCCATTTTATGTCGGCCCGCGCGCCCTCGGGTTCCGCCGCAGCGGTGAGCTGGCGCGTTTCCGAGGAGCGCAGGACGAGTTCCTGAAAGTCGAGGGCAATACCGGACAGCTGCGGTGCTTCCGGGTCGGGCTCGGTCACCGACAGGTGGTACGCGCCGCTCATGCCGCCCTTGGCGCTGACGCGCATCAGGTACGTCCGCCCTGCTTCAAGGCTCGCTTCCAGCCGGAAGTTGCGCTCGTAGGGCGCAAAGGCGTCATCGGAGGAAGCGATCTCCCGCCCCTCTCCGTCCAGAAGGTACCCCACGGTGTCGATTTCGGAAGCGGTGGTCACGGTATATGCGCCGCTCGTCGGCGCGGTAAACGCGTACCAATGGGTGTCGTAGGCGCGGGCGATGACCTTGTCGTAGCCGTCCCTCAGGTTGTTCAGTTGAATGGGACGATCAAAGCTGCGGCCCAGCGCGTCGCGCATGATCTCGACCGCGCCACCCAAGCCATTTTTTACCACAAGCAAATAGCGCGCCCCCATGATCAGGCGCGCGGAGAAACTGAAGCCGTCGCCGGAGGCCAGCGGGGCGCTGTCTCCGTAGGCGTACAGAAGGCCCGACGCGCCGGGCGCGCCGAAGATGCTGAAGGTGTAGAGGTTGTTGGAGGGGGCTGTGAACGTAAAGCGCGCTTCCGCCGAAGACACGAGGAGGCGCTCGTTAACCGGCGTCGTGATGTCTTCCGCCCGGGCAAAGGCGGTAAAGCACAAGGCGAACGCGAAGATCAGCGCAAGCGCCAACAAGCCTTCCGTTCGCCTCATGTTTCACCTCATCTCCCGGCGTGTGCCGGCCGGATGAGTATTATTGTAATTGAAATTCGTTAACTATGCAACGACACGGGTTTTGTTTCCATATCGTTCACGCTTTGGTCAAGATTCCTTCTTAATGTATTCCGTGGATACGTAACCGCTGAGTTCGGCGGTCTTGATGCGCGCCCATCCGTTCGAAAGCTCTTCCATCACGATCAGCCGCGCGTTGTGGTCGACAATGCCCTTGATGTCGGCGCTGGTGGAAGGCTCGGCCCGTACGTTGAGCGTGGAGCTCTTGGAGCCCAGCGCCACGCGGGCATAGTATTCGTTGCCTGTAAGCGCTGGCAGCGGGGCGGGGGTGGGTTTCGGCGTCGGGCGTGGCCGCGCGCGGCCCAGGTTCGCCGGCAGCGCGTCCAGCGTGGGGAGCGGCGTCCTCGCGTACTGCATCTCCACCAGAGCCATGCCGGGGTAGTAGAAGGCCAGGATCTGGGTCCAGGTGAAGCCTTCCACGCCGGCCATCTGCTGCGCGCCGCGCTGGCTGAGCCCCACGCCGTGCCCAAAACGGCGGGCTTCGACGTCAAAGGAGGCCAAGTTGCCCGAGAAATCCTCGTTTGCGCGGACGCTGATGACTTCACAGTTGGCGGCGTTGATCTTGAGGCCGTAGTTGGGCTTGAGATCGCCGTAGATGTCGAGGCTGGCCGTCAGCGGCGCGTCCAGCACCACCACGTCCGAACGGTAGGTGGCGGAGGACTGGGCAGCCTCCTCCGGGGTGAGGGCGGTGAACTTCTTCGCCCGAACCTGCATCGTCACGTCCAGCCGCGTGAACATCCGGTTGCCTTCGCCGAACTTGGGCGCGGCCGGGGAGACCGAGAGGACCTTGACGATGCCGATGTCGTTGAGTTCCTCGCTGCAGCCCAGCGCTGCCATCTGCTCGGCGAGGCCGCTCTTGAGCGTCTTCGCCATGCGGCTGGAGAGATTCTCGCCGTCTGCGGGGATGTTCAGCGCCTTGACGACGCTGGAAGGGTTCGCCAGGTCATAGGGGTCGTCCCGGACGTCCAGATAGCCGTAGTCGCCGGAGTAGCCCCAGATCTGATCGGGCATGACCGTCTGGCCCCCGTTCGAGGCGGAAAAATAGCAGGTGGCGTAGGTATCCTTGTAGAAGCCCACCACGCCGCGGGTGGCGTTTACGGCGGCAATGGCGTTTTCGCTCGACGGGTTGACGCCGCGGTACACCTGGTCGGCGGTGGTGTCCACCACGTCGTAGGCGCGGGCGGCCGCGCCGGACTTGCGGCTCATCGCGTACGTTCGGGCGGCCACCGCCTGCGCCTTCAGCGCCTCGACGGGGAAGGAGTCGCTCATCTCATAGGGCACGACGCCGTAGAGGTAGTCCTCGATGTCGACGGTGAGGACGGGCACGATCGTGCCCTTGTCGTTTGTCAGCTTCAGGTCGACGCAGTAGACGGTCTCCCGCCCGGTCTCGTGGATCATGAGACCGGCATAGGGGTTGCCCGATGCGGCGCGTGTCAGCGTCAGCGACGTGCCCATGTTGATGGTCAGGCCGCTGCACTTCAGGTACAGGTCGCCGCCACTCGCCGCGACGGACAGGTCGGTATCGGTTTCAAAGCGGAATCCGCTGTCATTTTCAATCGAATAGGGGCCGGTGAGCGTAATGCCCAGCGCCGTCGGCGACTCCAGCGATTTCAGCAGCACGCGAAGCAGTGCGGTTTCATCCGTGGAGCGGACGGAAACGGGGGATGCCGCCGGTGTGGGCGTCGCATCGGCGAAAGTCTCTTGGGCGGGCTGGTTCCAGGGCCATGTAAAGGCGTATCCCGGGGCGGAGAGCCCAAAGAGCAGCGCCATAGCGAGCAAAAATGCCGCGGATTTTCGCGTTTTCCAATCCTTCATCGTCAACCTCCCAACGAGCATGGAATCTTTGTTTCGACGAAATGGTTTGTCGAACCGTTCCATTTGTGGAAAAGTATGGGCAATTTTGGAAATCGCATGCAGTTTTCCAGAATAATGTCAAAACGATTCCGGCCTGCATATACGAGAGGCGCGGGGAGGGCACCTCCCCGCGCCTGGAAAGCTTTCCGCAAAAGAATGCCGGCGCGGGCTTCGCGCTACGCCCCCGCCAGCTGCGCAATGGCTCGGGCCATGATCTTGACGGAGAGCAGGAACTTGTCGATTTCTACGTTTTCATCGGGCATGTGGCAGGTTTCGGTGTCGCCGGGGAAGCAGATGCCGAAGGCGACGGTGTTCGGCATGGTGCGGGAATAGGTGCCGCCGCCGATGGCCACGGGGTAGGCGGGAAGGCCCGTCGCCTCGTGGTAGACTTTCAGGAGGCCCCGGACCACGTCGCTCTCCGCCGGCACGTGCAGCGGCGGATGGCTGTGCGGCGCCGACACTTTGATGCCGTAGGGCGACATCGCCTTCGCGGCGTTCTCCAGCATGACGGTTTCATTCGCGCTCAGCGGGTAGCGGTTGTCGATCCGGGCGGACAGCTTTTGTCCGTCGTAGCGCAGGATGCCGAGGTTCGACGTCAGCGCGCCGGACAGCTCGTCCGAGATCGCAATGCCGAGGCCCTTGCCGTCGTGGGTCAGACCGATCACCGTGGCGAGGCCCTTAAGCGCCTTTGACACAGCGCCGCCGGCGCCGATTTCATGGAGGGCGATCAGCAGCATGCCCGCGGCGTTGACGCCCAGATGGGGCATGGACGCGTGGGCGGACGTGCCGGTGGCGGTGATCTTCGCACGAATCGCGCTCGCGTCCTCCGCCGCAAGGTTGAAGCCCGGGTGCGCCGCCTGGACAGCGGCCAGCTTTTCCCGGAGCGCGTTCAGCGGGACGTTCTGCGTGCCCACCACCGCGGTGGCGACACCCGGGACGACGTTGACGCGAACGCCAGCTTCGAGCGAATAGAGCGGGATTTCCGCGCCCGTGACGCCATCCGCTTCTGCGGTGAGCAAAAGGTTCAGGCCGCCCTTTTCGATGTTGATCAGCGGATACTCCGCGTCGGGGGAGAAGCCGTAATCCGGCAGGTCGGTATGCTTCCGGTAATGGGCCATGTCGGTCATGCCAGTCTCCTCGTCGCAGCCCGCGATCATGCGCACCCGGTGCTTGAGGGGGATGCCCGCCTCCCGCACCGCCCGCATGGCGAAAAGCGCGCCCAGCGCGGGGCCCTTGTCGTCGCTCACGCCGCGGCCGTAGATGCGGCCGTCCTCGATTTCGCCGCCGAGGGGGTCGTGTACCCAGCCGTCGCCGAGGGGTACAACGTCCAGATGGGCGAGGATGCCCATCGTCTTGTCGCCCGAGCCCATCTGGGCGTGGGCGCAGTAGCCGTCAAAGTCCGTGACGTCAAAGCCCATTTCCCGGGCGTCCCGGAGGAACAGATCCAGCATCCTGCGCACTTCCGAGCCGAAGGGCGCGTCGTCGGCGCTCCGGGGCGCGTTGACGCTGGGGATGGCGATCCACTTCTTCAGCCTGTCCAGAAGCTCCTCCCGGTAGGACAGGACAATGGCGTCCAGCTTTTCGTAGTTCATGCTTGTTCTCCGCCTTTCTCAGGATGAAAATGCTCGTAGACGACCTTGGCGAGCACCGGGCCTACGCCCTCGGCGAGCGCCAGTTCGTCCTCGGAGGCGTTTTTCAGCGATTCGATGGTTCTAAACTGCTTGAGGAGCGCCTTTTTCTTCTTGGGCCCCACGCCGGGGATTGCGTCCAGCGACGATGTGGCCGAGTGCTTGGCGCGGAGTTTTCGGTGGTGGGTGATGCCGAAGCGGTGCGCCTCATCGCGCAGCCGCTGGATCAGGTGCAGCGCCTCGCTGTGCCGGTCGAGCAGCAGCGATTCCTCCGCCTCCGGCAGCACGATCTCCTCGATGCGTTTGGCCAGGCCGAACATGCGCACGTTCCCGCCGGCCGCGTGCATGGCCTTCATCGCCTCGCCCAGCTGCCCCCGGCCGCCGTCGATCAGCACGAGATCGGGCAGGTCGGAAAACTTGCCGCCCAGCGCGGGCAGCCCCTGGGCCTCCCGCTCCGCCTTCTCCGCGAGGCCGTGGGTGAAGCGGCGGAGGATGACCTCGTGCATGGACTCAAAGTCGTTGGGGCCTTCCACGGTTTTGATGCGGAAGTGCCGGTACTCCTTCGGCGCGGCGACGCCGTCGATCATCACCACCATCGAGCCCACGGACTGCGCCCCTTGGGTGTTCGAGATGTCGTAGCCCTCGATGCGCCGGGGCGGGGTGGAGAGGGACAGCGCGTCTGCCAGTTCCTTGAGCGCGCCGAAGGTGCGGGCGTAGCTTTTTTGCAATTTAAGCTCCCGAAGCTCGGCCTCGCCGCGATTGTTTTTGATGGCCATCTCGATCAGCCGCCGCTTTTCGCCCCGCTCGGGCACCGCGACCGAGACCTTGACGCCCTTGAGGCCCGACAGGTATTCGGCGATATAATCCATGTCGGCTGGGGTTTCCGGCACCAGGATCGCCTTGGGGATCGATTCCCCATCGGCGTAGTGCTGGGTGAGGAACTGGGCGAGGATGTCGCCCGCCGCCTCGTCGCCTGCGCCTGAAAGCGTAAAATGCTGTGCGCCGATGAGCCGGCCGCCCCGCATGGAGAGCACCGACACCAGCGCGTCCGCGCCGAGCGCCGAGGCGGCGATGACGTCCTGATCCACGTCCCGGACAGAGGTGGCCTTCTGCTTTTGCATCACCTGTTCAACGGCGTAGATGCGGTCGCGGTAGACGGCGGCGCGCTCGTAGTTCATGGAGGCGGCCGCCTCCTTCATGCGCGCTCGGAGGTCGTCCAGCACCTCGGCATACCGCCCGCCCAGAAAGGCGATGACCTTGTCAATCAGTTGGTGGTATTCGGCGCTTGAGATCAGGCTGGCGCAGGGCGCGAGGCATTGGCCGATCTCATGATGCACGCAGGGGCGAAGGTGCATACCCTCCGTCAATTGGAGCTTGCAGGTGCGGATGGGGAAGATCTGCCGGACGGCGTCCAGCATCTCGCGGACGATGGTCGCGCCCAGGTAGGGGCCGAAATAGCGCATGCCGTCGTTTTCCCGCTGGCGGCGGATGACCACCTCCGGGAAGGGCTGGCCGAGGTCGATGGCCAGGTACGGGTACTGCTTGTCGTCCTTGAGCAGGATGTTGTAGTAGGGGCGGTGGAGCTTGATGAGGTTGCACTCCAGCATCAGCGCCTCGACTTCGCCGTCCACCAGCACCGTGTCCAGATCGTCGATCTTCTCCACCATCGCCCGAACCTTCGGAGAGTGGTTCTTCGAACTCTGGAAGTACTGGCGCACGCGGTTTTTGAGGTTCTTGGCCTTGCCCACGTAAATGATCGTCCCGCCGGACTTCATCAGGTAGCAGCCCGGCGAGTCCGGCAGGTTTTCCAGCTTGACCCGGAGAGAATCGTTCATGCGCACGCCTCCCTTCCGTAAAAATCGGCAAAAGACCGCCCGCGCGTGGCGGCGCGGACGGCCTCAATCTTTTTAAACTTGCCGTACCGCATCCCTCGGGCCGAAAACGCATAACGGATTTCAGCGCCCGGGGTTATACGACGACGTTGACCAGGCTGTTCGGCACGAAGATCAGCTTGCGGATGGCCTTGCCCTCGATCAGCTTCTGGAACGCTTCGTTCGACGCGAAGTATTCCTGCGCCGTATCGCGGGTGAGGCTGGCGGGCACTTCGATCCGCCCGCGCACCTTGCCGTTGACCTGGAATGCAATTTCCACCGTATCTTTCACCAGCTTGGCCGGGTCGTAAACCGGCCAGGGCTTTTTGAAAAGTCCGCCGCCCAGGCCGAGGATTTCGTTCAGTTCCTCGGTCATGTGGGGGGCCACCGGGTTCAGAAGCTGCAAGAGCACCTGGGCCTCGCCCCGCGTGATCGACCCCTTGCCGGACAGCGTGTTGACCAGTGACATCATCGCCGCGATGGCGGTGTTGAACTTCATCCGCTCGTAGTCTTCGGTGACCTTCTTGATGGTGGAATGTACGTCGAAGGCCATGTCGTCCGAGATGGCTTCCTCGTCCGTCATGTTCTCCATCAGCCGCCACACGCGGTCGAGGAAGCGGCGGCAGCCCCGCGCGCCGTCGGTAGACCACGGGATCGCCTGGTCGAAGGCGCCCATGAACATCTCATACAGGCGGAAGGCGTCCGCGCCCAGCTCGTCGACCACGTCGTCCGGGTTGACCACGTTGCCGCGGGATTTGCTCATCTTCTCGCCGTTCGTCCCGAGAATCATGCCGTGGGAGGTGCGCTTTTTATAGGGTTCCGCGGTCGGCACGAGGCCGATGTCGTACAGGAAGCGGTGCCAGAACCGGCTGTACAGAAGGTGCAGCGTGGTGTGCTCCATGCCGCCGTTGTACCAGTCGATGGGCAGCCAGTATTTGAGCTCTTCCATCGACGCGAACTCGCTGTCGTTGTGGGGATCGATGTAGCGCAGGAAGTACCAGCTGGAGCCCGCCCACTGGGGCATGGTGTCGGTCTCGCGCTTCGCGGGCGCGCCGCACTTGGGACAGGTGGTATCGACCCAGTCGGCGATGGCGGCCAGCGGGGATTCGCCGTCGTCTGTCGGCTCGTAGTGGGCCACCTCCGGCAGCTTCAGCGGCAGCTCGTCATAGGGCAGCGGCACCCAGCCGCAATGGTCGCACTTGACCAGCGGGATCGGTTCGCCCCAGTAGCGCTGACGGGAGAACACCCAGTCGCGCAGCTTGAAGTTGACCTTCTTCTCGCCAAGGCCCTTTTCGGCCAACCACCCGATGATGGTCTTCTTAGCCTCGGCGACCGGAAGGCCGTTCAGGAAGCCGGAGTTGACCATCACGCCGTCCTCGATGTCGGAGTAGGCAGCTTCTTCGACG
>JAEZTD010000153.1 GCA_023443705.1 Bacillota bacterium
AAAGCCGCGCTGAACTCGGTGGCCTTCACGCTGCCACAGCTCAGCCCGCCCAACGTGGACCCGCCGATGCCGGAGGACGGTACGCCCTTTGCGCCTGTGACCGGCAAAGTCAGCGCCGGGGAGTATACGCTCAAAGCGGAGTGGCTTGAGGCGCCCGAATCGATCGTGCTGGAGAGCATATTCGGCAACCACATCGCCATCGCAAGCAAGAAGTTGTACGCGTTGACCGGGAAGACACTTTACGCATTCTCGGTCAAAAATAACAAGCTCGCGCGGGACAAGGTTTTTGAAAACGGTGTCGCCCGCTTGGACGCGGCGTATGAGTACCTGAGCGCCGGGAAGGATGGCACGCTGTTCGTATCCCAGGGGGTGTTCAACACCCTGGCATACGAGGACGGGAAACTCCTGAAGGAGAACGCCGTCTCCGGCGACGTGGTGATGCATCCGGACGGCAAGTGGGGCATCAGCTTCTGGGTCAATTCCGACACCAAGAAGGTAACCGCTTCGAAGGGTACGCTGACCGAAGAGCCCTGGGTGCTCACCGGCCTTACGGATCCCGCCCAGCGCAAAGGGCGCTTCAGCATGATCAGCTGCCTGTACATATCGGATAGCCGCGTCTACGTCGCCGGCTACGATGTGGAAAACAACGAAGCGCAGCGGATTGCGGTATACGATTTTGAAGGCGATGAGCTCATGGACTTCGGCGGTCTCGACTGGACCGAGCCGGACGCATTCGGCTCCATCACCGGAATCGTAGAAACCAAGAACGGCATTCTGGTGCTCGATGGGAACAGCCGCGCCTTCAAGCTGTTCTCGAAGGACGGCGCGTTTATCGGCGCGGTGAATGCGGACGAACTGCTGGGCACAAACTACCCTTGGCTTTCTTCGATGATTCCCGGCGATGGCGGCGTGTACGTTGCGGCCGCACAGCGCCGGGCCGACGATTCCTGCGACGAACTGATCCTATTCAAGGTTTCGGGATTCTAACCCAAGGCTCCATTTAGCACGGCCGCGCTTGACAGGCGCGGCCGTATGCATTATATATGGATTATTATGCATCCGGGAGGAATTCGCATCGAAGGCTTTTTTTTCGACGGCGCGTTCGGCACCTACTTCCGCGCGCTGACGGGCAGCCTCAAACCCTGCGAACTGGCGAACATTGACGATCCGGTCCGGGTTCTTCAGATACACCGGACCTACATGGAAGCGGGCGCGGATGCAATAAAAACCAACACTTTTGGCGCAAACCCCGCTGTCATGGACCTGGACACCTTAGTGAGGGTGATTGCGGAGGGCGCGCGCCTCGCGCGGGAGGCGGCGGGAGACCGTGCGGTGTTTGCGGACATCGGGCCCGTTCCGTCCGCCGACCGGGATGTGCCGGACGATTATCTGGCGCTGGCGCAGGCCTTCGCCCGCGAAGGGCTGACCCGCTTTCTGTTTGAAACGATGGACGAATTTGCGCCGCTGATTCCGGCCATCCGCTGGATTCGGGAGGCGGTCCCGGGCTCCGTCGTCGCGGTGTCCTTCGCCGCCTCGCAGGATGGTTACACCGGCGCGGGGCGCTTCTATCGGGATCTGATCGCCGCTGCCCGCGCGGAGGGGGCGGACTTTGTGGGGCTAAACTGCGTGTCCGGCCCGGCCCACATGCTGAGCCTTCTGCGCAGGCTGGACCTTTCCCGCGGGGACGTCCTCGCCATGCCGAACGCGGGCTATCCGGCTCGCGTCAACGGGCGCCTACTGTACGAGGACAACCCCGGCTATTTCGCGGACAAGCTTATGGACATGAAGCGGCTGGGCGTTCGTGCGCTGGGCGGCTGCTGCGGCACCACGCCGGAACACATCCGACGCGCGGTAGCGCGCTGCGAGGGCGCGGAGTCGGCGCCGTATGCCGAGGCGCGCGGCCCGGAAGCGCCTGCCGTCACCGCCGGCGTCAACCCTCTGGCGGAAAAGATCGCCCGTGGCCCGGTGACGCTGGTGGAGATCGATCCGCCGGTCGACGCCGATACCAGCCACCTTCTGGAAGCGGCGCGGCGGATCAAAAGCACCGGGGCCGATGCGATCACGCTGGCGGACTCGCCGCTTGCGCGCTCCCGGGCGGACAGCCTGATGACGGCTGCCCTCGTCATGCGGGAGGCGGGTATTGATGCGGTGCCGCACCTGACCTGCCGCGATCGCAACCGCATCGCCATGCGGGGCGCGCTGCTTGCCGCCCACGCGGCGGGGGTGCGGTGCGTGCTGGCCGTAACCGGAGACCCGATCCCCGGCGCGGCCCACGGGCCGGACGAATCCGCTCAGGACAAGGGCGTCTACAACTTCAATTCGACGACGCTGATTGAGTTCATCCGCGGCATGAATCAGGGGCCTTTGGCCCACGCGCCCCTATTTTCGCTGGCGGCGCTCAACGTAAACGCGGTGAATTTTGACGCGGAGCTCCGTCGCGCCGTGCGCAAGATGGAGGTGGGTGCGGGCGCGTTCCTGACCCAGTCGATCTTTTCCGAGGCCGGGGTTCGGAACCTTCGCCGCGCGCGGGAGGCGCTGGGCGTTCCGATCGTTGCGGGCATCATGCCGGTGGCGGGGTACAAAAACGCGGTGTTCCTGAACAACGAGGTGCCGGGGGTTTCGATTCCGCAGGCCTTTGTGGACAGCCTGGAAAACCAGCCGCGCGACGTGGTGACGGAGCGCACGCTCGCGTTTTGCCGGGCGCTCGTCGAAATGGCGCGGCCGTTTTCGTCAGGCTTCTATCTGATGACGCCGCTGAGGCGCGTGGACTTGACGGAGGCGCTGCTCCAGACGGTAAAAGGAGGAATCCTGACATGATCCTGATCGGTGAAAAGCTCAACAGTTCCATTCCGTCCACCCTCAAAATGCTTGAGGAGCGGGACGACGCGGCGATCATCCGCCTGATGAAGGCGCAGGAGGACGCCGGCGCGGATTACCTGGATCTCAATGCCGCGCTGATGGGTGGGGAGGAACTGAATTCGCTTTCGCGCCTCGTAGCGTTGGCGCTCGAGCACACCGCCTGCGGCATCGTGCTGGATTCTCCGAACGCGCGGGTTCTGCTGGACGCTTCGGAGAAGGTGAAAAACCGCCCATTGATTTTTAACTCGGTCACCGCCAATGAGCGGATCGACGAGATTCTTCCGGCCGCCGCCTCGAAGTCGGCGGGCGTCATCGCGCTGCCGATGAAGAGCCGCATGCCCGAGGACGCCATGGAGCGGGCCGAAATCGCGGAAGAACTGATTGCTCGGCTTACCGGCGCGGGCATCCGCGAGGAGAACATCCACATCGACGTGATCATCGAATCGCTCTCCGCGGGCGATGAGAAACCCCGGGCGGCGCTTGACGCCATGCGCATGATTCGCGCCGCGCATTCGAAGGTACACCTGACCGGCGGCCTTTCAAACGTCTCCTTCGGCCTTCCTTCCCGCGCGCTTCTGGCGGGAACGTATCTTTCGATGGCGATCGCCTGCGGCCTTGACAGCGCGATACTGGACGTCACTTCGCCCGTCGTCAAGGCCTCGCTGATGGCTGCGCTGGCGCTTAACGGCGAGGATGAGTTTTCAATGGACTTTATCCGCTACACGCGTGAAGTGAAAAAGAAGGCGTAGCCGAAAAACTCCCTGACCCCCGAGGTTAACGCCACGGGGGCCTTTTTTCGTGACTGCATGCGCAAACATCACAAAAATCCAGAACAAGGATGGTTTCATTTATTGATTTTGCGCCGGGCGCATTGTATACTGGGGGAAAATACGGCATCCAATTTTAGGAGGGGCGAAAAATGCATTTGTATCAGGATGCTTCAAAAGCACCGGCCGAGCGGGCGAAGGATTTATTGGGGCTTTTGACGCTCGAAGAGAAGGTCGCGCAGCTCAGCGGCATCTGGGCCTACGAATTGCTGACCGATTTCGTCTTCGATGAGAATAAGGCGGAAAACCGCATGGCCCACGGCATCGGACAGATCACGAGGGCCGGCGGCTGTTCCAACCTGAAGCCGAAGGATACCGCGAAATATGTCAACCGCGTGCAGAAATACCTGAAGGACAACATGCGCGTCTTCGTCCCCGCCCAGGTGCACGAGGAGAGCTGCGCGGGCTTCCTTTCCCGGGACGCCGATGTCTTTCCCCAGGCGCTGGGCGTCGCGGCCAGCTTTGAGCCCGAAATCGCCGCGGAAATGGGCGCACACATCCGCGAGCAGATGGCCGCGGTGGGCGCCCGTCAGGCGCTGGCGCCGCTCATGGATGTGACCCGCGATCCCCGCTGGGGCCGCACCGAGGAGACCTATGGCGAGGATCCCTTCCTCGTGGCGCAGATGGGCGTCTCCTACATCCGCGGGCTGCAGGGTGACGACATGAAATCGGGCATCGTCGCCACCGGCAAGCACTTTGTCGGCTACGGCGCGGGCGAGGGCGGCATGAACTGGGCGCCGGCCCATATCCCGCCGAGGGAAATGGAGGAGACCTACCTCTACCCGTTTGAGGCTGCGGTGCGCTCGGGCGGGCTGAAGTCCATCATGCCCGGCTATCACGAGCTGGACGGCGTGCCCTGCCACACCAACCGGCAGCTGATTCAGGACATCCTCCGGGACAAGTGGGGGTTTGACGGCATCGTCGTCAGCGATTACTTCGCGATCAGCCTGATCC
>JAEZTD010000181.1 GCA_023443705.1 Bacillota bacterium
GCGCGCGCCAGCGTCATCGGCGGCGCGATAGTGGCGTTATTCGCGTCCGGCGCCAGCGTACTCACGCTGCCCGACGCCGATGCGAACGCTGCGTTCCCGCCAAGCGCTTTGAGCATCGACCGGTTTGAAACGAGGGCGAGCGCCGCGGCCTCCATGCCCTCGGGATAGGTGACGAGGTACGCGCGGCGGTCAAAGTTCCACGGCGAGCGCGCCACCTGAAACACGATATTGTCCCGGATCAGCTCGGACGGCAGGCTGACCCCGGCGGATGCGCGGAACCTGCCGCCTCCCTCAGGCGCGACCGCAAACACATTTTTCAGCGCCTCCGGCAGCGCCGCGTGCTCGTTGTCGGTCAGGATCACAAAATCCGCGCCGTCCTTGTCGTCTGGCAGCGCCTCCAGATTCGCGACGCGCCAGACGCCCGCCGCGCCGTTGACCTGGGAGAGATCGCCCCGAGCATCTCTGCCAACGCGGTGTGGCGGTCGATCCCGGCGGTGAGCGGCGGCAAGGTCATGGTCATGAACACGGCGCTGACCTATTACACGGACATCTCCTCCTCCATCGCCATGGTCAACAACGTGGTGGATCAGCTGATCGACGCATCGAGCAAATAGAAATTCCCGCTTGGGCGCACACAGAAAGGATTCCTGCCAATGCAAATCTCCCCGGCAAAGCGCAAGGGCGCAACGCGCTTCACGCTGTACATGCTCGCGGGGGCGGGGCTGCTGGTGCTCATGTCGGCGGCGTCGATCAGCTTCGGCGCCGCCGACATGCGGCTATCCACGGCCTGGGAGGCGGTTTTTCGCTTTGATCCGAGCCTGACCGAGCACCAGATCATCCAAGCCCTCCGCCTTCCCCGCACGGTCGCGGACATCATCGTGGGCTGCAGCCTTGCCATCTGCGGCGCGCTGATGCAGGGAACCACGCGCAACCCGCTGGCCGACTCCGGCCTGATGGGCATCTCCTCCGGCGCGACGTTCGCCATCGCGCTCGCGATGGCGTTCTTCCCGGGCCGCACCTACGGGCAGACGATGTTCGCCGCCTGCCTCGGCGCGGCGGTCACCACCGGCATGACCTACTTCATTGCCTCCCTCGGAAAGCGTGGCATGACGCCCCAGCGCCTGGTGCTTGCGGGCATCTCCATCTCCATGTTGTTCGGTGCGTTCTCGCAGTACCTTGCGATCAAGTACCGGCTCGGACAGGCGCTCGCGTTCTGGACGGCGGGCGGCACCGCCGGGGCGAAGTGGGGAGAGCTTCTCACCATCGCGCCGTTCTTCGCCGTCGGGGTGCTGGCCGCCGTGGCGCTCTCCCCCTCGGTGACGGTGATGAGCCTCGGCGAGGATGTGGCGATCGGCCTTGGGCTCAAGACCAGGCTCGTCAAGGGCATATCGACGCTGATCGTGCTGCTGCTGACCGGCCTTTCGGTCATCGTGGTCGGTCCGGTGGGTTTCATAGGCCTCATCACGCCCCACATCGTGCGATACATGGTGGGCGTGGATTATCGCTACATCATCCCGGCGTCCGGGTTATACGGCGCGCTTCTAACGGTATCCGCCGATTTGGCCGGAAGGCTCGTTAACCGACCCTACGAAACGCCCATCAGCGTGATCTTTGCCGCGGTGGGTGTCCCCTACTTCCTCTACCTTGCCCGGAAGCAAAGGAGGGAGTTTGAGTGAGAAAACAACGGTTTACCATCCGGCGAGGCCTGTTTGTGATCTCGGGCCTGTTTGTTTTCATGCTGGCGATCGCTGTCATCAGCATCAACTCCGGGAAGATGAACCTGTCGCCCCTCGAGGTTCTGAACGTGCTGTTTGGCAAGGGCACGGACAGACAGAACCTGATCGTGTTCGAGTTTAGAATGCCGCGCATCATACTTGGCATGTTGGTGGGTGTCGGCATGGGGGCTTCAGGCTGCATTATGCAGAGCCTGCTCAGAAACGACATGGCAAGCCCCGGGACACTGGGCATCAGCTCCGGTTCCGGCTTATTCGTGCTCATCTTCGTCGTGATGTTTTCCGCGCAAGGCATCTCCTCCGCCATCGCGCTACCGTTGTTGGCATTCGTCGGCGGCATGACGGCGGCGACGCTGATCTTTCTGCTCTCCTACCGGCGCGGGCGGGATATTTCGCCCACGGGCTTGATCTTAACCGGCGTGGCGCTGTCATCCGGCTATGGTGCGGCGACGACGCTTTTGACCCTGAAACTCGATCAGTATCAGATGGATTTCATGCAGCGCTGGAGCGCGGGCAGCCTCTGGGGGGACGACTGGCGGTATCTCGCCATTCTGGCACCGTGGACGATGGTTCTCTTGGCCTATGTCGTCTACAAATCCCGCGTGCTGAACACGCTGCATCTCGGGAACCAGTCCGCAACCGGCCTGGGCGTGGCGGTCAAGCCGGAATTTCTCGGCCTTTCCATCGCCGCGGTGGCGCTCTCATCCGGCAGCGTGGCCTTGGGCGGCAATTTCTTCTTCGTCGGCATGATCTCGCCCCACATGGCGCGCAGACTGGTCGGGCCCAACCACAAGCTGCTGCTTCCGGCTTCCTGCCTCTCGGGTGCGATCATCGTGCTGCTGGCCGATACCATCACCCGCACAGTGAGCTTCGGCACGGACGTCCCGACGGGGATCGTCATCACCGTGCTCTCGACGCCGTATTTCCTGTATCTGCTGGCAAAGTCAAACTAAGGAGGAACCATGAACAGCATTTCAACCGAACAGCTGGACATCGCCTATGACGAGGCGTTGATTGTAAAGGCCCTCGATATGAATATCCCTCACGGAAGGATCACTTCCATCATCGGCCCCAACGGCTGCGGAAAGTCCACGGTTTTGAAAGCCGTGGGGCGCATCCTGAAGCCCAAGAGCGGACTTGTGTGTTTAAGCGGCGAGGACATCAAAAAACTCTCCACCAAGGACATCGCAAAGAAGATGGCGATTCTTCCGCAGACGCCCACCGCGCCGAGCGGCCTCACGGTGAGCGAGCTGGTTGCCTACGGGCGTTTCCCGCACCAGAAAGGGTTTGGGAAACTGACCCCGGAGGACAAGAAAATCGTCCGATGGGCGCTTTCGGTCACCCAGCTTATCGAATTTGAGCACCGGGAGGTCGATACCCTCTCCGGCGGGCAGCGGCAGCGGGTGTGGATCGCCATGGCGCTCGCCCAGCAGACGGACCTGATCCTGCTGGATGAGCCGACCACCTACCTCGACCTTGCGCACCAGCTGGAGGTACTGGAGCTGCTCTACGATCTCAACCGAAGCCAGAGCGTAACGATCGTGATGGTTTTGCACGATTTGAACCTCGCCGCGCGGTTCTCCGACTACATGATCGCCATCCGCGATGGGCATATCATCCGGCACGGCAGCCCGAACGAGGTCATGACGCCGGAGGTGCTCAAAGGAGCTTTTCTGATCGACGCGTCCGTCGTACACGAGCCGCGCACCGGCCGCCCGGTGTGCCTGACCTATGACCTGCTCCGCAAAAAGTCGTCCGCGCCGGAGGCGATCGCCGTATGAAGACGACGCTTCGGGTGCTCAGAGAGGCTCGGAGATACTGGCGCCATTTCATCATCGCGTTTTTGGCGCTGGTTTTGTCCACCATAGCGGGATTCTACACGCCATGGGCGCTTCGCGAGCTGACGGCCCTCGCGACGGATCACTCGGCCAATTTCGCGTCGGAGGCGCTCAGAATCGGCCTTACGCTGCTTTGCGCGACCGCGTTGCAGGCGGCGGGCAGCTCCGCCTCCGGATATCTGAACCACTTTGGCGCGCTCCATTACGTGGCGGACATGCGCGCCCGGCTGTACGGCAAACTCCAGCGCATGAGCCTAAAGTACTTCCACAAGAGCCGGACCGGTGACTTGACAGGCCGCGTGGTCAGCGACGCGCTGGACGCAGAAATCCTGCTCGCCCACGTAATTCCGGACTTTGTGGTCAATATCCTGACGTTCTTGGGCGTCGGCATCCTTCTGATTGCGATCAACTGGAAGCTCGCACTGGTGAGCCTGGTGACAATCCCCGTCCTTCTCTCCATCACCATTTGGCAAAGCCGGCATGTTTCCCCGACATGGAAGGAGAATTCCCGCGTGCTGGGAGAACTGGCGGGCACGGTGCAGGACAACCTGTCCGGCATCAAGGAAATCCAAATTTTTAATCAGCAGGCGCGGGAGGAAAACAAGGTGGCGAATCTCTCGTTGCGTCACAGCCTGGCCTACCTGAAGGCGAGCTTCTTTTTTGAAACGACGTATCCGCTGCTGGCGTTTGTGACGGCGCTGGGCACGGTGATCGTGGTGGTGTAC
>JAEZTD010000216.1 GCA_023443705.1 Bacillota bacterium
CTGTTTGTAGGATTGTCAAACATGTTGGACAGAGAAGGAAGCGAGGAAATCCTTAGGGGAATGCCAGCGGAGGGGGCGCATCGGGAGATTATTGGATCGGGATTGGTGAGCAGCTCGCTGCTCACCAAAGGCGGTTAGGAAATAGAAGCGGTGGGTACTGTAGAAGCGCTTCTGATCCTCCCTGTGGCTGCGCTCGACCTTGCCGTTGTGCCTGGGCGTGTAGGGTCAGATGAGCTTGTGGGGTATGCTCAGGGCGGCGGCGGTGGCTTCAAAGAGCGTCTGGGATTCGTGCTTTGAATGGGAGAAACGGTTGGTGAACTCAAAGCCATTGTCGGTCTGTACGCACTCTACATGCACTCCTCGGCGCTTGAACCATTGGACCGCTCGGGTCAGGAGATCGGCGGAGGAATAAGTGCTCTGCTGTGGGTAAGCCCCCAGGCAGCGGATTCGGCTGCACTCGTCGATGGCGGTGTACTGAAACAGCGGCAGTTGAGGATTGGCGATACAGGCGCGGGGCACCACTTTCATGTCAATCTGTACGCGCTGGCCAGGGTACAGCATCTTTTCGTAGGGCTTGGGTCGATGGACCTTGCGCTTCTTTTCCGTGGGGAACATGCCCAGCTTCCGCATGACGCGGAACAGGCTTTCGGGCCGACGGGCATAGCCGCGCTGCCTTAACCTGCACCAAAGCTCGATCATTCCCAGCTTGGGATTCCGTCTGCGCATGTCCCGGATCAGCTTTAGCTCCTCCGTTGTGTGCTGATTCGGGTGGCTGTGCGGGCGGCGGGAGCGGTCGGCCAGCGATTCCTTCGTCCCATCGTACCGCGCTTTCCAGAAGTAGATGTACGACCGACTCTTGTTGTACTTCCGGCTCGCTCGCCTGACTCCGTTCTTCTGCGCGTACTCTAGAAGGGATTGCCGGTAGCGCATATCCTGTGTTACACTGTGCATGTGGGAGCAGATACTTCCTTTCGGCTGATTTTGCTGCAACTCAATCATAACCGATGTGTCCGTCTCCCGCTCTCTTTTTCTTGCTCCTTGTCCAACATGTATTGTAGTCCTACACGAAATCTCCGGAAACGTTTCCTGTTCCGATTGACACGGCGCTTCAATCGTATATAATAGTCGGTAGGAAAACGATGGACGACAAGGAGGTCACCCATGAAGCTGAGCGTATTTGCCGTCGTATTACAGGACCGCTCCTTTGAGGATGCGTGCAGGTACCTTTCGGAATCGGGCGTACAGGCGGTGGAAATCGGCTGCGGCGGCTTTCCGGGCAAAGCCCACTGCAACCCGAGAGAGCTCTTGGCCGACGCGGACAAACTGCGCAAGTTCACCGAGACGCTGAAGAAGTACAACCTTGAGATCGCCGCCCTGTCCACCCACGGCAACCCCGTGCACCCGGACAAGGAGATCGCCCGCCGCTTCCACGAGGACTTTGAGGACGCGGTGCTGCTGGCCGAGAGGCTGAGCGTCGACACGGTGGTCACCTTCTCCGGCTGCCCCGGCGGCTCCGCCGAGGACAGGACGCCCAACTGGGTCACCTGCCCCTGGCCGGACGATTTTACCGAGATTCTGAAGTACCAGTGGGACGAAGTGCTGATCCCCTACTGGAAGAAGGAAGTTGAATTCGTCAAAGCCCACGGCGTCAAGAAGATTGCCTTTGAGATGCATCCGGGCTTCTGCGTCTACAACCCGGACACCCTGCTTCGCATCCGCGAGGCCGTTGGCGACATCATCGGCGCCAACTTCGACCCCAGCCACCTGTTCTGGCAGGGCGTTGACCCGGTGGCCGCCATCAAGAAGCTTGGCAAGGCGATCTACTTCTTCCACGCCAAGGACACCAAGATCGATCCCTACAACACCGCCGTCACGGGCGTGCTCGATACGAAGCACTACGGCGATGAGATCAACCGTTCGTGGATCTTCCGCTCCGTGGGCTACGGCCACAACCATCAGGTGTGGAAAGACATGATGAGCGCGCTGCGCATGGTGGGCTACGACGGAGCCATCTCCATCGAGCACGAGGACAGCCTGATGTCCCAGAGCGAAGGGCTGCAGAAGGCCATCGAAATGCTGAAAAACGTCATGATCTTTGAAAGCGTTGGGGAGATGTGGTGGGCCTGATGGTCTCGCTGGTGGAAGCGCGGGAGATGCTGGATGAGCTCATCGCCGAGCTGCCGCCGGAGATCTTCTCTCGCCTCAACGGCGGCGTACTGCTCCTCCCGGATGTGCGGCTGAGCGCGGAAGCCCGCGCCAACGACCTATACACTCTGGGCGAGTACGAACACAGCCACGCGCTGGGGCGGACGGTTCGCATCTACTATGGCTCCATCCTGCGCGCTCACGGCCAACAGCCGCCCGAAGAATTCCGGGAGGCGCTGCGAGAGGTGCTTCACCACGAACTGACGCACCACCTGGAGTCGATGGCCGGCGACCGCAGCCTGGAGGACGACGACAATGTGCGGATGAACTTGTACAGGTTACGGCACAATGGGCGATAATCATCCGCAGGCGTCTGAGGGTGCAATCCAGTCTGCTTGACTCGATTTCGCAAACCAACAACCTCCCGCCTTCCCACGCAGTCGGTCCATCCCCAATGAAAGAACATATCAGCTCCCAGCATGCTGGGGGCTGATACGCGTTTTGGGGCGCAGGACCGCCGGATACGATTGCCGGATACGGTGGCGAAGCCAGGTAGCAATTTTCTGTACAGTGCAATTGCCTCGTCATTCCGTCTCCCGGTAGATGAAATGAAAAGGGCCTACGCCGGGACTAAGCAGCACATCCCGCACTTGTGGCGGATAGAGCTTGATGGCGTCAAGCTCCGTCAATGGCACCCAAAGGAAATCAAGATCAACGCGTTCCCCACCCAACTCGTCCATGCCTCGGAACGAGCCTTCTGACGGACGCTCCCGCCCTCCGACGATTTCCGCCGCGAAATACATGCCAATCTGGTGGCAGGGCGTATCGACCCATGGAAAGAATACTTCGCCTGTGGCTATCAGCCTTCCCGCGCAGACGATTAAGCCTGTCTCCTCCAAAAATTCCCGTTCCAGCGCCTCCGCAGCAGTCTCCCCCAAATGTGGGTGCCCTCCTGGGACTGCATACCCGTCATCGTTCGTCGGTTTTTGCAAAAGCACCTTGCCGTCCCGCACAATCAGCCCAGCCACCCGATAGGAAAAAACGTATTCCTCGGATTTGAACAGCACGTC
>JAEZTD010000296.1 GCA_023443705.1 Bacillota bacterium
CTGGAAGACCCTCGCGGGAACGCGCTTTGCCTACAACAGGTAACCTTGCGCGCCTTTTCTTATGCGAAGCGTTTGTGACGAAATGATCGGAGGGGTATATCGATGAAAACAAGCCCTGATCTGTTTGCGGAGATCGGCCTAAGTCCGTCCGACATCAATGCGCGCATCGAGGAAGCCTTTCACATGATCTTCGACGACGAAGGCGAGCGCTTCTACTTTGAAACGGGCGATGACGCCGGCTATATGTTGGACACCGGCAACCTCGACGCCCGCACCGAGGGCATGAGTTACGGCATGATGATGGCGGTGCAGAGGAACCGCAGGGACATATTCGACAGGTTGTGGACTTTCAGCAAGCGCCATATGTGGAACGCCGCGGGACCATATCAGGGATACTTCGCTTGGTCCGTTCGGCCCGACGGCCGCCGCAACAGCGCCGGCCCTGCGCCGGACGGCGAGGAGTATTATGCGATGGCGCTGTTCTTCGCCTCGGCCCGCTGGGGCGATGGCGCGACGCCGTTTGACTACGCCCGACAGGCGAGGGATATCCTGCGCCATGCGGTTCACCAGCACGAAATGGTTCCCGCCGGGCATCCGATGTGGGATTCCGAGACGGCGCTCATCAAATTCGTGCCGGAACTGCCTTTCAGCGATCCATCCTACCACTTGCCCCACTTTTATGAGCGCTTTGCCCGGCTGGCGGATCCGGAAGACCGCGCGTTTTGGCGGCGCGCGGCCTCGGCCAGCCGCGCGTACCTTCCGAAAGCCTGCCATCCGGCGACCGGCCTGGCGCCGGAGTACGCGCATTACGACGGCACGCCGGAGATGGGGCGCGGGCATGGGGATTTTTTTAGCGACGCCTACCGCGTGGCGATGAACATTGGCTTGGACAGCGCGTGGAACGGGCCGAGGCCCGAATTCAAGGCAATCGCGGACAGGCTGCAGTCGTTTTTGTGGAACCGCGAGCCCTACATGACCTATGCGATCGACGGTACGCCCAAGGAACCGCCCGCGCTGCACCCAACCGCCATCATCGCCACCACCGCCGCCGCGTCGATTGCCACTGATACGCCTCTGTCCCGTAAATGGGTGCGCAGGTTCTGGGAGACGCCCATGCGCAAGGGGGACCGCCGCTATTACGACAACTGCCTCTATTATTTCTGTCTGTTGATGCTTGCGGGGCGCTATGAGGCGATGGTCTAGGAAACGGCCTTAATCCACCGGGTTTGGCGTATAAATCAATTCAATGCGCACATTGCTATAATTTCTCCGGGTAAAAGTCGCGGTTTGGGCATTTAGCGCCGGGCGGAACTGTGCTATGATCTTAACATCATGGTGTTTCCGTAGCATTCCCGAACAAGCAAGAGGAGGATGGATTTATGAGGAAGATCGTTTCTCTGCTGCTGGCGCTGGTGATGCTGGGTACGTTGGCCGCAATCCCCGCGACGGCCGAAGCCGCCCAGGAGCCCATCACCGTAACGGTGTTTGTGGGTGAAGCCCGCGACCAACCCACGTCGGACAACAAGATATTCAAGAAGATCGAGGAGGAATTCGGCCTCAAGTTTGAGTTTGAATTCCTTGCTGGCGACCTGAAAGAGACGCTGGGCGTCAAGATCGCGGGGCAGGACTACGCGGATCTGATGGACGGCGGCAACAGCGCGGAGAACCTGATCGAGGCGGGCGCGCTGATCGACCTGATGCCCTACATCAGCGCGGAAAAGACCCCGAACCTGTTCTCGTACGTGGAGCCGTACCTGAAGCGGCTGCTGGACGATCAGGGCAGGCTCTTCATCGTCCCCAACTATGGCCGCTACTACAACACCAACGACTACGGCATGAACTACGTCAACGGCCCGGCTTTCTTCCTCCAGAAGAAGGTGCTTGCCTGGGCGGGCTACCCCAGGATCAAGACCATGGACGAGTATTTTGACGTAATCGAGAAGTACGTCGCCGCCAACCCCACCAATGACAAGGGGCAGAAGAACGAAGGCTTCGCCATCCTCTGCGACGATTGGCGCGCGTTCTGCCTGTTCAACCCCGTGCAGCACCTGATGGGCCGCCCGAATGACGGCGATGTCATCGTGGACATCGAAAACGGATACAAGGCCGAGGCGTACGTGATCCAGGACTACGCCAAGCCCTACTACAAGAAGCTCAACGAGCTCTTCCACAAGGGCCTGATCTCGCAGGATACCTTCGTGATGAACTTTGACCAGTACATCGCCAAGCTTTCCAGCGGCACCGTGGTCGGCATGTTCGATCAGGCGTGGGATTTCCAGAACGCCACCGACGCGCTCAAGGCCGCCGAGATGTTCGACAGCACCTATCAGGGCCTGCCGATCGTGTACAGCCCCGAACAGGCCGGCAAGGAGATCACCGAGCACTACCTGAACGGCACCGTAATCAACGTTAACCGCGGCTTCGGCATCAGCGTCAACTGCCAGTATCCCGAGCGTCTCGTTCAGTTCATGGAGAAGATGCTGGACGACGAGTGGCAGAAGACCATCTGGTGGGGCATCGAGGGTGAGGATTATTACGTGGAGGACGGCCGGCTGCTGCGCACTTACGAGCAGATTCAAAACGCCGCCAACGCCGTGTGGAAAAACGCCAACAGCGCCTACGTGCTGACCAACTCCATGCCCAAGAAGCAGGGCGAGATGGACGACGGAAACAAGTGGGATCCGCTGGTGCAGCCGGAGTGCTACTTCCTGCAGATGAACGATTACGACAAGCAGTTCCTCTCGAACTACAACATGAAGCGGCCGCTGGACTTCTTCAACGATCCCATCACGATCGCGCCTTACGGCGAGGCCTGGCAGATCGACGTGACCGTGGACCAGGACGCCAACGATGCAAAGGCCGCCTTCCAGGATACCCAACGGAAGCTCCTGCCCCAGGTCATCATGTGTGACCCGGCCGAGTTTGACGCCAAGTGGGCGGAATTCGTCACAGCCGTCGAGGAGATTCCGATCAGCGATTTCGTGGATTTCATGCAGGAGCAGATCCTGAAGCTCGTGGAAAAGAACGCCGTTCAATAAATCTTTGAACGCTGGATGGCGGGAGGAGATCCCTCCCGCCATCCCTTTACCCTGACACGAACCACGCCGCTTCAGGCCTCGCCTGTCGGCGGGCCCCGCGGTGCAAAGCCGGTCATCCCCCCAAAGGAGATTTCCCTCAAGCGAGGTGTTCCGATTGAATGTCACGAAGGCGGCGCCCGCGTCCAAAGGGCGATTGGCCGCATACCGGCGGCCGTCGTTCTGGAAGAAAATCCGGCAACAGCGGCAGCTGGTCTGGATGAGCGTGCCGATGCTCCTGTATATTCTGCTTTTCAATTACTTTCCGCTGTGGGGCTGGATCACCGCGTTCATGAACTACAAGCCCGCCATCCCCTTGTTTGAAAATGAGTGGGTGGGCATGGCGAATTTTGTGTGGCTGTTTGAAAGGCCCGAGTTTCACCGGGCGATCCGCAACACCTTCGCCATGGCCGCCATCAACCTGGTGTTCGGCTTCGCATTCCCGATTATGCTGGCGCTGTTTCTCAATGAAATTCGCAGCACGCGCTTTAAACGCACCGTGCAGACGGTGACCTATTTGCCGCACTTCCTCAGCTGGGTCATCGTCGTGGGCATCGCGCAGACGATCTTCGCCAGCGACGGGGCCGTCAACCAGCTGTTGATGTGGCTGGGCATCGCGAAGTCTCCCGTCTTCTTCCTGGGCGAGGGCAGATACTTCTGGTGGCTGGTCGGCGCGATCAACGTGTGGAAGGAATGCGGCTGGAACACGATCATCTACCTGGCGGCGATGAGCGCCATCGACCCGGCGCTCTATGAGTCTGCGGAGATCGACGGCGCGGGGCGGTTCAAAAAAATGCTCCATATCGCGCTGCCCGGCATCAAAAGCACGTTCATCGTACTTTTGATCATGAACATCGGCCACCTTATGGAAGCAGGTTTTGAGATCCAGTACCTGATGGGTCAAAATGTGGTGATGGACTGGTCGCAGACCATTGACATCTTCTCACTCAAATACGGCATCACCAAGGGCCAGTACGGCCGTGCCATCGCAGCCGGGATTTTTAAAAGCGCCGTATCGATCGCACTGATGCTCGGCGCGAACCTGACCGCAAGGCGCGTGGGCGAAGATACACTGCTTTAAGGGGGCAATCCCATGACGGACGACAACGCAGTAACCAGAGCGCGATCGGAATGGCGCAGGCACTCCGTCTTCCCCTACGTCAACGCGTTGGCGATGATCGCTCTGATGTTTGTGACGCTCTACCCCGTGATCAACACCATTGCGATTTCCTTAAACGACGGAACCGATGCGGTGCGCGGGGGAATCGGCCTGTGGCCGCGCAAGTTCAGCCTAAAGGCGTATGAGACAATCTTCGTGGACGAGTCGATCTACAACGCGTTTTTCATCACGGTTTCGCGCACGCTGGTTCAGACCGTATTAAACGTCGTCGTTACGTCGATGCTCGCCTACGCGCTCAGCCGGAGGCAATACGTGCTCAGGAAGTTCATTACGACAGCGTTTGTGCTCACCATGTACATCAACGCGGGGCTGATCCCGAATTATCTCTTGATCCAGCGAACACTGGGCCTGAGCAAGACATTCTGGGTGTACATCGTGCCCACGATGATGTCCTGCTTCAACATGATCGTGACGCGAACCTACATCCTGAGCCTGCCGGACGCGTTGGTCGAATCCGCGCACATCGACGGCGCGGGGGACTTCTATCTATTTTGGCGCATCATTTTTCCGCTCTGCATGCCGGTGGTCGCGACGGTCGCGCTGTTTGTCGCCGTAGGCGCATGGAACAGCTGGTTTGATACCCACCTGTACAACGCCGGTAAAGTGCAGCTGCATACGCTGCAGTACCTTTTGAAAATGAAGTTGGCGACCACAACCAACAGCGCAAACGCGGCCCTGACCAGCACCGAAGCGGCGGCAAGTACGACGCTCACTACACC
>JAEZTD010000255.1 GCA_023443705.1 Bacillota bacterium
GACCCAAGGTATAGATAGCGCCACCAATATGCGTACTGGTGGCGCTATCCCGTTCCCGGCGTACACGCCGCCGGGAACGATTGATACCCCTACGGAGACTTTGTTGATGGTCTGAACCATCGGGCCGCGGACATGTCCGCGGCCCGATGGTTGTAAAACACAACGGTTTCCCTTCCCTTTGACCGGAAGCACTTCAGCGTATCGGTGCCGACGCTCTCATAAAATCGTTTCCGGCGACATGCGCGCCGGGAAAGCATTTCATCCATCAGTGCGAACACTGGTGGATGAAATATTTCCTCAAGTCAGCGAGCCGCCTGGAAACCCGAAGGGTTTCAAGCGAGCGCAGTAAGCCCACGCGGCGAAAAACGCGCAGCGGATTTCGCCGCAACTGTTATAGTACATTCCCCCACCACACCCGCTCCTGCTGGCGGACGTGGTCCAGCATCTCCATTAAGAGCGCCATGGACTTGTAGTAGTCGTCCATGTGGCCCCGCCGAAGGCTTACCACGGCTTCGGTGTACCGTTCGGTCACGGCGTGCATGTCGTCATGGGAAATCAGCATTTCAAGAAACCGCTGGTGACGCTGCCACTCCGTCGCCAACTGGGTCATCTTCTCGAGTGCGGCTTCCGTCTGCCCCTGATCCGCCATGTCTTCCGCCTGCATCGCGAGATCTTCCACCTGCCCCACGGCGTGGCTCACCACCAGAAAACTGGTGATGCTGAAGCCCACCGCCACGAGCAGGACCACAATCACGCCGATCAGCTTCGTCCGCATTACCAGACGACCTCCTGACTCGTCATCGCGCAGATGTGCAGGATGCTTCCCCGCATATCCTGCACATGCAGCCCGCCCTGCGTGTCGAGGCTTGCGATCAGCACGCCGGAGAGGTCCAGCCCGTAATGCTTGATGAGCGCATCGAGCCACGCCTCGTCTTTTCCGGACATGGACAGGTTGTGCCGCTGGAGCCTGCCGTTTTCAATCAGCACGAGCGGCAGCCCTTCGTAGCCGGGAGACAGCTTCATATCTTCCGCCGTTACGGTGCGCTTGGCCGCGTGGGGGAATGCGGTGATGTTGCCGTCCGTCTCGACGATGGCAGTGCCGCAACTGCTGGGGTCCAGAATGCCCGCCTCCCGGAGCCCTTCCTGAAGGTCTGAAAGGCTCATGCAAAGTCGGTCCAGCTCGCTCCGGTCGATGACACCGCGGTTTACCACGACGGACGGCTTCCCGGAAATGAACGCGCGGATGCGGTCGCTCTTGAGACACGCAAGGGTCAGCGCGCCGTTCACCACGTACAGCGCGAGAATCGGAATCAGGCCGTGCAGAAGCGGCGTGGATACGTCCGCCATCGGCGTTGCGAGAAGATCCGCCACCATAATCGCCAGCGCGAATTCATAGGGCTGGAACTGGCCAAGCTGGTGCTTGCCCGTGGCGCGCATGGTAGCAACCATCGTCAGGTACAGGATGATCGCGCGGAAGAAAATGGTCAGCAAAGCCCTCCACCTCCCGGACAAGTGTGGCAAGTTGGGGCACAATCCATACATTTTCCGGAACTTTGGCGCGCCGCGCTTGCAATTCTCTCAGAAATGGGGCAAACTATGCGTAAGCGCGGCAAGATTATCAGCCGCCGGTCATACACTTGAACGCGACAGGAAATGAGGTGTTTGCATGCCCCTGTTTCAGGATTTCGGTAAGCGCGTATCCGAGGTGGCCAAAAACGTCGGCCAGAAGACTGCCGAAGCGGCGGAAGCGGCGCGGCTGACGAACCGCATTGCAGCCAAGGAAGCCGAGATCGAGCAGCTGTTCCTGCAGATCGGCAAGGCCTATTACTCCATGCGCGGAGCGAGCGGCGCGTGCGAAGCGGCCGACCTGTTCTGCCAGAAGGTCACCCAACTGGAGGAAGAGTGCGAAGCGTTGCGCAGGGAGATCGACGCGCTCAAGCGCCAGAGCCGCTGCCCGAACTGCGGCGGCGTACAGCCCGTCGAAGCCAGCTTCTGCGCCAGCTGCGGTACGAAGCTGCCCAAGCCCGTCCGACCGGAGCCAGTCCCAGAGCCGGAGCCCGAACCCGAACCGGAGGCCGAGCCCGCGCCGGAACCCCAGCCCGAGCCGGAGCCCGAGGCGCCTGAGGCGATGACCGCCGGCAGCGCGGAGATCATCTGGCCCGCACCCGCCCATGCGCCGAAGGAGCCGGAACCGCCCGTGGAAGAAGCCGCGCCGGAGGAGCCCAAAGCGTAGCCCGGCACAGCGGAACGACCGAATGTTTTCCGGATAACGCCATCAGTACGCAACTTGGTGGCGCTGTCCATTCCCTTTGGTCAGTGCGCCGCGCGGAAATCCGTGAGGATTTCAGGCGCACGCAGGATTCCTTCCTTCGCATCGAAAAAACCATAGGGTTTTTCGATGCCTTGAGCCCTGTTCCCGCACGGGAACAGGGCCCAGACCAACAACAAAGTCTCCGTAGGGGTTTCAATCGTTCCCGGCGGCGTGTACGCCGGGAACGGGATAGCGCCACCAGTACGCAACTTGGTGGCGCTGACCATTCCCTTTGGTCAGTGCACCGCACGGAAATCCGTGAGGATTTCAGGCGCACGCAGGATTCCTTCCTTCGCATCGAAAAAACCATGGGGTTTTTCGATGCCTTGAGGACGCTCCACGGCGTCCTTTTTTATACGCGCCTGCATTCCCCATTTGCTTTCACAGGCGCTTTCGTCTATAATAAATATGTATGTGCATAACCATGCACTCTCCGCAGCACGGAAGAACGGTAAGGGAGGAACTGCCATGATGTGGAACTTGGCGGTGGAGACAATGAGCCGAGCGGGCATCGAGGCCCTGCAGCTGGAACGGCTCCGGCGCATCGTCGCCCACGCCTATGAGAACGTACCTTTTTATAGGGCGAAGATGGACGCGCGGGGCGTCCGGCCGGAGCACATCCGGTCGCTCCGGGACATCGAGCTGCTCGACTTCACCGTAAAGAACGACCTTCGGGACAACTACCCCTATGGGCTCTTCGCCGTCCCGATGGATGATGTGGTTCGCATCCACGCCTCCAGCGGCACCACCGGCCGCCCCATCGTGGCGGGGTATACGTCGGAGGACCTTGCCAACTGGACGGAGTGCGTGGCGCGGCTCGCCACCGCCGGAGGCGTGACCAGGCGCGACATCGCCCAGGTGTCCTTCGGCTACGGCCTTTTCACCGGCGCGTTCGGCCTGCATCAGGCACTTGAAAAGATCGGCGCCACCGTCGTCCCCATGTCGAGCGGCAACACCGAGCGCCAGATCACGCTGATGCGGGACTTTGGCTCCACGGTACTGATCTCGACCCCCTCCTACGCCATGTACCTGGCCGAGGTGGCGGAAAAGATGGGCATGATGGACGAGATCAAACTGAGGGTGGGGCTGTTCGGCGCGGAAGCATCGACCAGGGCGATGCGGGACGAGCTCGAGCGCCGCTGGGGCATCGTCGCCACAGAAAACTACGGCTTGACGGAGGTCGTCGGCCCCGGCGTCAGCGGCGAGTGCGCGCATAAGTGCGGCATGCACATCAACGAGGATTTCTTCCTCTGCGAGATCATCGACCCAGAAACCGGCCGGGCGCTGCCGCCGGGCGAACAGGGCGAAATGGTCATCACCACACTCACCAAGTGGGCGATGCCGATTCTCAGGTATCGCACCCGGGACATCACCCGCATCCTGCCGGAAAAATGCACCTGCGGCCGCACGAGCTACCGCATGGAGCAGTGCAAGGGCCGCACCGACGATATGCTCATCATCCGCGGCGT
>JAEZTD010000264.1 GCA_023443705.1 Bacillota bacterium
GGCGCGAACCGCAGATTCACATTCCTTGAGCTTGTTGACAAAAGACGACGCAGTATTCTGCCAGCCTCCCGCAAGGAAATCCTCGCAGGCGGATCCCTTTTCTAAACCGGCGGATGCTGCACGATGCGCCTTGCGACACCAACCAGGCGCTCGCCGGATTCCATGCTTCGCCGCTGCAATAGCCTGTGGGCCTCCGACTCGGTCATGCCGGTACGCATCAGGATCGACTTGGCCTCTCCGATCATCGCCTCCTCATCCGCGGTGCGGCGGGGCGGCATAGCCGGAGCCTTCTCGGCCAGCTGCTTAAGCATTGACACAGACGTGAGCAACTCGCTGCGCGAAAATGGCGCCGGGAGCTTGAAGATGCCCTCGTGCTCGCAGAAATCCAGCTGAACGTTCTTGGCGATCACCAGTACGATGGCGGTGGCGCCGAGATCATAGGCCAGTTCATCGGCCGACATGTCTCGAAGCTTGTGGCCGCAGATTACCAGCGCCCGGCCCATGTCATGCGCGGCACGGATCACCTCCGCACCGGTTTGGCAGACGACGCGTGGTGCCATGCCGCCGCCCGTCAGCGTCTCGCTTACCAGCTCCCGCTGCTTTTCCCCCTCAAAGGCGACAATGAGGCGGTTCATTGGCGTCTCCCCTTTCGGCGAACGGATTCATGGGTTACGCCGATCAATAGGTGACGATGTACTTTTCGATCTCCCAATTGGTCACGCGGGTTCTGTAAGCGTCCCATTCCGCTTCCTTGCCGGCGATGTACTGGGTACTGGTGTGCTCGCCCAGCGCATCCAGGATGAGCGGATCCGCTTTGAGCGCCTCAATCGCCTCTTTCAGAGAACCGGGCAGGCTGTCGATGCCCTTTTCGCAGCGCTCGTCGACGCACATCTCAAAGATGTTCTCGGTGATCTCCGGCGGCGGGGTCATCCCCTTTTCAATGCCATCGAGGCCCGCGGCCAGGCAAACCGCCAGCGCGAGATAAGGATTGCACGAAGGATCGGGGCAGCGCAGCTCCACGCGGGTGGACTGCCCGCGGGACGCGGGGATACGAATCAGCACGCTGCGGTTGCTGGCGGACCAGGACAGGTAGCAGGGCGCCTCGTAACCGGGCACCAACCGCTTGTAGGAGTTGACGAGGGGATTGGTCACGGCGGACATGCCCTTGACGTGGGCCAGCAGCCCCGCGATGAAGCCATAGGCTTCCTTGGAAAGCCCGCGCGCGTCCGACGGATCGTGGAATACGTTCACGCCGTCTTTGAACAGCGACATGTTCGTGTGCATGCCGGAACCGCTGACGCCGAAGAGGGGCTTGGGCATGAAGGTGGCGTGCAGGCCGTTTTTCTGCGCCAGCGTCTTCACCGTCAGTTTGAAGGTCATGATGTTGTCGGCGGCGGTCAGCGCGTCGGCGTACTTGAAGTCGATCTCATGCTGGCCGGCGGCCACCTCGTGGTGGGAGGCTTCGATCTCAAAGCCCATCTGCTCCAGCGCCAGGCAGATCTCGCGTCGGGTTCCCTCGCCGTGGTCCAGCGGGCCCAGGTCGAAGTAGCCGGCCTGATCCCCGGTCTTGGTGGTGGGGTTGCCCTCGGAATCGGTCTGGAATAGGAAGAACTCGCACTCGGGACCGACGTTGAAGGAGTACCCCATCGACGACGCCTTCTCAAGCACCCGCTTCAGAACGCCCCGCGGATCGCCTACAAAGGGCGTGCCGTCCGGGTTGTACACGTCGCAGATCAGCCGGGCGACCTTGCCGTGTTGCGGCCGCCAGGGCAGCACCACAAAGCTGGCAAGGTCCGGGCGAAGGTACTGATCGGACTCGATGATGCGGACAAATCCTTCGATGGAGCTGCCGTCGATCATGATCTGATTGTTCAGCGCCTTCTCGATCTGGGAAGCCGTGATGGCCACGTTCTTCAGCTGGCCGAAGATGTCGGTAAACTGCATCCGGATGAACTTGATGTCCTCTTCCGCTACGATCCGGATGATGTCGTCCCTGGTGTACTTCACCATGCATCGACCCTCATTTCATAATTATTCGGGCGAAGGATGCCCAAAAAGGAGCTCCGTCGCCCATTGGGCGGATTATAGCACGGCACGGTCAGGGTGTCAATGAAGAAATGAAAACCCCGAATGAATTTACTGCAAAACTTTGTAATCAGCGCCCGTTTGGCACATCAATGTGCAAGATCGCGGGCGAATATTTCAAAAATTAGCGCTTGACAGATCAGGGCCGTCGTGGTAGGATACGCATAAGCTTCATACCAAATGCGAGGATGAAGAAAAGTACCTGGGAAATGCTGTCAAAGAGAGCGGGCGTTGGTGAGAGTCCCGCACGTGCGTCCCCGGGAAGAACACTTCGTAAGCAGCGAATTGAACGCCGAAAGGTCAGTAGAGGAGCCGTGCAGGCGGCACGTTACAACCGCACGGGCTTTATAGAGCCTTAGGAGAGACCGTTTCGGCGGTAAATCAGGTGGCACCACGGATTGGCGGCAATTCGTCCTGAAATATAGGACGTGGCCGCGAGATAATTCGGAGGTGCATTTTTTATGTGTTCTATCATGGGTTTCGAGAAGCGAAGCGTCCCCTTTGAAGTCATGCTGGAGGCCTTTGGCCGCAGCGCATCCCGCGGGCCGGACATGACCCGCGTGGAAGAGGCCGGCCAGGGCTGGCTGTGCTTCCACCGTCTGGCCATCATGGGCCTGACCGAGAGCGGCATGCAGCCCTTCGAGCTGGACGGCGACATGGTGGTCGCCAACGGCGAGCTCTACGGCTTCCGCCCGCTCAAGGATCAGCTGGCCCGAAAGTACGAATTTGAGAGCGAATCCGACTGCGAACTGCTCCTGCCCCTCTACCGGGAGTATGGCTTTAACATGTTCGCACAGCTTGACGCGGAGTTCGCGATGATCCTGTACGATTCCAAGAAAAATGCATTGATCGCCGCCCGCGATCCCATCGGCATCCGCCCGCTGTACTACGGCAGTCTCCCCGACGGCTCGCTGGTCTACGCCAGCGAACCGAAGAATCTGGTGGGCCTCGCGGAGACGATCCTCCCCTTCCCGCCCGGCTGCTACGCGGTAAACGGCGTCATCACCCGCTATTCGGACATCGCGAAGGCCGACGCCTACATCGATCCGGGCGTCGAAGCCATCTGCGAGGGCATCCGCGAAAGGCTTGTTGCGGGCGTTGAAAAGCGGCTGGATGCCGACGCGCCGCTTGGCTTCCTCTTGAGCGGCGGCCTTGACAGCTCGCTGGTCTGCGCCATCTCGGCGCGGCTTCTGAAAAAGCCCATCCGCACCTTCTCCGTCGGCATGGACAAAGACGCCATTGACCTCAAGTACGCCCGCGTGGTGGCCGACTACCTGGGGTGCGACCACACGGACGTCATCATTTCCCGGGAAGACGTTCTAAAGGCGCTGCCGGACGTGGTGCGCCTGCTCGGCACCTACGACATCACCACCATCCGCGC
>JAEZTD010000330.1 GCA_023443705.1 Bacillota bacterium
GCGCGCACGCGGCGGATGGCGGTCTCCTCCACGTTGGCCTGAATGTAGATGTCGCGGGTGTCGGCCACCACGGCGATCACCGTGGAGGGGCCCACCGTCTGGCCTTCGGCCACGTCGCATTCGACGACCGAGCCGTCCACCGGCGACTTGAGGTAGCCGGTGTTCTCGGAAAGCGCGATGATCTGATCTTTCTTCACAACGTCGCCCTTTTTGACCATCAGGCGGCGCAGTTTGCCCGCGCCGGAGGGGGTGATGGCGTGGAGGCTGGCGGTGACCTTCACATTGTCGGTGGTCAGAAGGTTCATGTCCCGGAGTACGAAGTAGCCGCCCGTGATCGCGGCGATGACGACGACGAGCGCGATCAGCGCCGCCACCGCGCCCCTGCCCGAGCGTCCCTTTTCGGGTTTTGCCGTGGTTTCCATGGTAAGCGCCCCTTTCAGGTTTCAGTTGGATCAAACTGGGAATTGTACAGGTCGGCGTAGAAGCCGTTTGCCGCGAGCAGTTCCTCGTGGCTGCCCTGCTCCACCACGTCGCCGTCCCGCATGACGAGGATCAGGTCGGCGTTTTTGATAGTGGACAGCCGGTGGGCGATGACAAAGCTGGTGCGCCCGTGCATGAGGCCGTCCATCGCCTTCTGGATCAGGATCTCGGTGCGGGTGTCCACCGAAGAGGTGGCCTCGTCCAGGATCAGGATGCGGGGGTTGGCCAGGATCGACCGGGCGATGGTAAACAGCTGCTTCTGGCCCTGGGAGATGTTCGAGGCTTCCTCGTTCATCATCATCTGGTAGCCGCCGGGCAGCGCCCGGATGAACTCGTCGCAGTGGGCGGCCTTCGCGGCGCAGATCACCTCTTCGTCGGTGGCGCCGAAACTGCCGTAGCGCAGGTTCTCCATGATGGTGGCGTTGTAGAGCCACGTATCCTGCAGCACCATGCCGAACAGGCCCCGAAGCTGCGCGCGCGAGAAGTCCTGGATGTCGCGCCCGTCGATCTCGATGCGCCCGCCGTTCAGCTCGTAGAAGCGCATCAGGAGCTTGACAATCGTGGTCTTGCCCGCGCCGGTGGGGCCGACGATGGCCACCTTCTGTCCGGGCTTCGCGACGGCGCTGAAGTCCCGGATGATGATCTTCTCCGGGTCGTAGCCGAAGGAGACGTGCTCGAACCGCACCTCGCCCCGGACGGCGGAGAGCGCCGCGTCCTCCACCCTTGAGGGATCCTCGGACTCCTCCTTTTCCTCCAGGAACTCGAACACCCGCTCCGCCGCGGCGACGGTGGACTGGATGGTGTTTGAGATCGACGCCAGCTGCGCGATGGGCTGGGTGAAGGAGCGCATGTACTGGATGAAGGACTGGATGTCGCCGACGTCCACCACCTTCTTGACCGCCAGGTACCCGCCCATCACGCACACCGCCACGTAGGCGAAGTTGCCGATGGTGTTCATGAGAGGCATCATGATCGAGGACATGAACTGGCTCTTCGCGGCGGTGCCGCGCAGCGCTTCGTTGTTCTCCTCGAAGCTGCGCACCGATTCGGCCTCGCCGTTGAAGGCCTTGACGATGGCGTGGCCGCCGTACATCTCCTCGATCTGGCCGTTCAGCGCACCGAGGTACTTCTGCTGGGCGACGAAGTAGCCCTGCGACCGCTTCACCACGAACATCATCGCCACGCCGGATACCGGCAGCACCACGACCGCGAGGAGGGTCATCTGCCAGCTGATCGACAGCATCATCGCCAAGACGCCCACCACCGTCACGATGGAAGTCACCAGCTGGGTCAGGCTCTGGTTCAGCGTCTGGTTGACCAGGTCCACGTCGTTTGTGATGCGGGAGAGCACCTCGCCGTGGGTGAGGCTGTCAAAGTACTTGAGGGGCAGGCGGTTGATCTTTTCGGAGATCTCCCGGCGCAGCCGGAAGGTCAGGTCGTTGGAGACGCCGGCCATGATGTAGCCCTGAATGTACGAACATACCGACGATATGACGTATAGCACAACCAGCCACGTCAGAATGCGCGTGATGTACGCCATGTCGGTCAGAAGCCCGGTGCCGGTGTACCAGGCGATGAGGCCCTCCACCAGCTTCGTGGTGACGTTGCCCATCAGCTTCGGCCCGATGATCGAGAACACCGTGGAGGCGATGGCGAACAGCATCACGATGAAGATGCGGAGACCGTAGGGGCGGAGGCGGTCGGTCAGGGTTCCGAGCGTTTTTGAAAAATCCCTTGCCTTCTGGGGCGGTCCGCCCGCCATATGGCCGCCGCCGGGGCCCATGGGACCGCGGGGGGCGGGGGCGGCCCGTTTTGATTGCTCGCTCATTTTTTCAGTTCCTCCTCGCTGAGCTGCGAAGCGGCGATTTCGCGGTAGACCGGACAGGTTTCAAGAAGCGTCCGGTGGGTACCGATGCCGACGACTTCGCCGCCGTCCACGACCACGATCTGGTCCGCGTTCATCACCGTGGACACGCGCTGCGCCACGATCAGCTTGGTCGCGTCGGAAAGCTCGCTGCCCAGCGCTTCACGAAGCCGCCGGTCGGTCTTGAGGTCCAGCGCGGAGAAGCTGTCGTCAAATACGTACACCGGCGCGTTCTTCGCAACAGCCCGGCCGATCGAGAGCCGCTGCTTTTGCCCGCCGGACACGTTGCCGCCGCCCTGGGCGATGGGTTCGTCATATTGATCCGGCTTTTCCTCGATGAAGTCCGCTGCCTGGGCGAGGCGCGCCGCGCGTTCCACGTTCTCCTGGTGCATGCCCGGGTCGGAATAGGCCAGGTTCGAGCGGATGGTGCCGGAGAACAGCACGCTCTTCTGCGGTACGTAGCCGATCTTTTCCCGAAGGTCGTGGAGCCGCACGTCCCGAATGTCCCGCCCGGAGACGGTGATGCGGCCGCCGGTCACGTCGTAGAAGCGAACGAGGAGGTTCATCAGCGTGGACTTGCCGCTGCCGGTCGCGCCGATGAAGGCGGTGGTGGTGCCGGGGCGGGCGGTGAAGGAGATGTGGCGGAGCACGTCGTCCTCGCCGCCGGGGTAGCGGAAGCTCACGTCGTCGTAGCGGACCTCGCCGTAAAACGGCTCCGGAAAATTCTTGGGAGTGTCCGGATCCAGGATGGTGGGCTCGGTCTCCAAGACCTCCTGGATGCGGTTGACCGACACGATGGCCCGGGGCACCAGGATGAACATCATCGCCAGAAACAGGAAGGCCATGATGATCTGCATCGCGTACTGCATGTACGCCATCATGTCGCCGATCTGCATGTTGAAAGAGGTCACCTGCAGCGTGCCGACCCACACGATGGCCAGCGTGGTCAGGTTCATGATCAGCATCATCGCCGGCATCATCATGGACATCATGCGGTTGACGTAGAGGTTCGTATCGGCAAAGTCGGCGTTCGCGCCGTCGAAGCGCTTCTCCTCAAACCGCTGGGTGTTGAACGCGCGGATGACCAGCATGCCCTCGAGGTTTTCCCGCGCCACGCGGTTGATGCGGTCGATGAGGTTCTGAATCAGCATGAATTTGGGCATCACAAGAACCAGCAGGATCAGGATCAGCCCGATCAGGCAGATGACCGCGATGGCGATGATCCAGGTCATCGACGAGGACTTCTGCACCGCGTGGATCACGCCGCCTACCGCCATGATGGGCGCGTAGAACACGAAGCGGATCGCCATGATGAGGAGAGACTGCACCTGCGTCACATCGTTGGTCGTGCGGGTGATGAGGGACGCGGTGGAAAACTTGTCAAACTGCGCGCTGGAAAAGGACTCCACCTTTTTGAACACGCGGCTTCGAAAATCCCCCGCCACGTTGGCCGCGACGTAGGCGGCGATGTAGCCCACGAGGATCGACGCGCCCGCGCTGACCAGCGAGACGAGCAGCATCCTCGCGCCCATCTTCCAGATGTAGGGGATGTTGGAATCGATGACGCCGACGTTGACGATGTCGGACATGTAGTCCGGCAGCGTCAGATCCGCGATCGCCTGGGCGAACAGGAGCGCCACGGCGAGGAGGATGTAGCCGGTATAGGGCGCCATGGCTTGAATCAGTTTTTTCAAGTGGCTTCACTCTTTCGGATTTTGTTCGTCCTGCGCCAGGTTGCCGTTTTCCACCATTTCCACCTTCACGCAGGAGAGAAACAGCTCCATCATCTCGATGAATTTTTCGGCGTTCTCGCGCCCCATGCGGTCGAGTACCTTATCGATTCGCTCCGTGCCCTCCCGGTAGAACTGCCGCATCTTTTCATGTCCTTCGCCGGTCAGATCGATCGTGGTTTTGCGGCGGTTGTCGGGGTCGATGGCGCGGCGTATCCAGCCCTTCTCCTCCAGCGAATTGAGCGCTTGAGACACCGAGGGCTTGGTCAGCCCCAACCGGGCGCTGATCCAGGTGGTCGACGCGCGCTCCCCCCGCCTGTCGCTCTTGTCGATCAGGTGCAGAATCGGCATTTCGCTGTGGCTGATGCCGCAGAGGGGCTTCGCCTGCATCAGGTAACGCCGCATGTCGCCGATGGCGGTGAAGAAGCGCTCCGACAGGCTTTGATGCTCCATTTCATCACTCCGTTTGTCGTACTAACTGTTTTGGGAATTAACAGTTGCTGGTCGACACATTATATGCCCGCCCGGGAGGGTCGTCAACCGGCAAACGCGTTTGTTTGTGGTAAATTCTACATTGCGCCACAATTCGCCGCAGAAAGCCCGCCGCATTCGTTTGCGGCGGGCCAGGGGGCATCGAAAAATTCCAAGGGACCTGTCGATGCGTTAACGCCCCCGCCTCAGATGAAGGCGGGGGCGCTGGTTTATGCTATGCGTTGTTCGGCTCCAGGAGGCCGTAATCGCCGTTCTCGCGGCGGTAGACCACACCGTAGGTGCCGGTCTCCTCGTTCAGGAACAGGTGGAAATTGTGGCCCAGCATCTCCATCTGGGTGATGGCGTCCTCGACGCTTACGGGCTTCACGCTGAAGCGTTTGACCCGAACCACGGTGTGAACCTCCGGAATTTCCGCCTGCTCGGCCTCGGCCTCGGGAACCTCGAAGGCGCCGGCGCGCAGCCGCTTTTCGAGCTTGGTGCGGTGCCGATGGATCTGACGGACGATCTTGTCCATCACCTTGTCGAGGCTGGCAGTCATTTCGAGGCCGGTTTCCTCCGCGCGGAGGATGGAGCCTGCCAGAAGGATGGTGATCTCAGCGGTATTTCGGTTGCCGTGCTCCTGCGTGAGGCGAACCTGAACCTCGGAATCGTCGCGCAGGTACTTGTCCAGCTTGGACACCTTTTTTTCAATTTTGGCGCGCCAGGAATCGGAAATATCCAAATTTCTTCCGGTAACTGTAACTCTCATGGCTCAAACCTCCTGAACGTTTTTCTCGGGGACCGGTGCGGGAGAATGATCGCCCATGGGCACCGCCTCCTTCAGAGGTAATGATGAGTATATTCTATATGGACCGGAAAAACTCCTTTGGAACATTAATATTTTGTTACCGATTTTGCAGAAGCGACGCGGCGGCTTCGTCCAGCATCCACTGGGCGTTCTGGTGGAAGCGCAGGATGGAAGCCGGGCTGTCCGGCGACACGCTGCCAAGCGCCGCCCGCGCCACGGCCTCGGCCTTGTCGCGGCCGGTGGCGAGCATGATGACCCGCCGAGCCTCCATGATGCCGCCGATGCCAAGAGAAATGGCCTCCCGGGGCATTTCTTCGGGGTCTTCAAACCAGCGGGCGTTGGCGTCCAGGGTGGACTGGGTCAGTTTCACCACGTGGGTGCCCCAGGTGTAGTTTTCCGCGGGCTCGTTGAAGCCGATGTGGCCGTTGAGGCCGATGCCGAGGAGCTGCAGGTCAATTCCGCCCGCCGCTTCGATCTCGCGGTCGTAGGCGCGGGCGTTTTCCGTCGCGTCGCCAAGGCCCGACGGAACGTGGGTGTTGGCGGGATCAATGTTGATGTGGCGGAACAGCTGGTCATCCATAAAGCGGCGGTAGGCTTGCGGGTGGTCAGGGGTGAGGCCTACGTATTCGTCCAGGTTGAAGGTGCGGGCGCGGGAGAAGTCTGCGAGCCCCTTCCTGTTCAGTTCGATCAGCGCCTGATAGGTCGGGATGGGCGTGGAACCGGTGGCGAGGCCCAGCACGCTGTCGGGCTTTTGGTAGAGCTGGGCGGCGAAGACCATCGCGGCGGCGGAAGCGACCGATTCGGCGTCCTTGAACACAAAAATCTGCATGGCGGTACTCCTTCGTATGCCTCTTCTTTGGGGCTATTTGATCAGTTCGAGGCGCAGCATGTCGAGCGCGTTCTGGCAGCTGAGCGTGCGGACCCAGGCGCGGTCGCCGGGAAACTGGAAGCGCCGCACGCTGGTTCCCAAGGGGCCCGTGAGGCCGAGGTACACGGTGCCCACCGGCTTCTCCTCCGTGCCGCCGTCCGGACCGGCGATGCCGGTGACCGAGAGCGCCCACGTGGCGCCGGAAACCCTCCGCGCGCCTTCCGCCATCGACCGCGCGCATTCCTCGCTGACGGCGCCGTGATCGCGGATGACCGCTTCGTCGACGCCCAGCGCGCGAACCTTCGCGGCGTTGGAATAGGTGACAAAGCCTTCGACGACGGCTTTCGACGCACCGGGGCAGTCCGTCAGCATCGCGGAGAGCTTGCCGCCGGTGCAGCTCTCGGCGGTCGCGATGGTCTCGCCCCGCTCGGTCAGGAGCGTCAGCACCTGCCCCTGAAGGGTTTTATCGCGGCCCTCGGCGTAGATCGCATCGCCCAGTCGCGCGCGGATCTCCTTTTCCACCGGGTCCAGGAGGATAGAAAGGTCCTCGCCCGGCGCGCCGGAGGCGGTGAGCCGCGCCGTCACCTCGCCCGCGCCGCAGTAGAGCGCGAGGGTCGGGTTCTGGCTGTGGAAGAGGTCGATCAGGATGTTTTCGACGTTCGATTCGCCCACGCCGAAGACGCGGAAGAAGCGGGAGGAAAGGCTCATTTCCTGGCGCTTCAGAATGTAGGGCTCGAGCTGCTGCTCGAACATGTCGGTCAGCTCCCGCGGCGGGCCGGGCAGCACGGCCACGGCCTTGCCCTCCGCCTCCACGATGCAGCCCGGGGCGGTGCCCCGCCGGTTGGGCATCACGATTGAGCCCACCGGGAAGTAAGCCTGCTTTAAGTTGTTTTCGGTCAGCGGGCGGTCCGGGTGGATGCGCTTCATGCGGTCCACCAGCGCGTCCATGCTGGGCTGGTGCAGCCGCATTTCGATGCCGAAGTGCTGCGCGACCATTTCTTTCGTCAGGTCGTCCTCGGTGGGGCCGAGCCCACCGGTGGTGATGACCAGGTCGCTCCGGGACAGCGCGGTTTTCAGCGCTTCCAGCACCCGGGCCGGGTTGTCGCCGACGGTGGTATGGCGGTAGACGATGACGCCCAGTTCCGAAAGCCGGCGCGAGATGTACTGCGCGTCGGTGTTGGCCACCTGGCCCATCAGAAGCTCCGTTCCGACCGACAGGATTTCGCAGATCATTTGGTGAACACCTCTTTATTTTTGGCGATGTACTGCGCGCAGGAAGCCACGGACAACAAAACCGACGCCCACAGAAGGAGTTCGCCGCCCTTGACGCACCACGCGCCGAGCACACCCCCGAGAATCAGCATCGGGAGCGCGACCATCTGAAGCGCCGTTTTGTATTTGCCCAGCCTGTCGGCGGCGATCACGCGGCCCTGGGCCGTCGCCACCAGCCGGATGCCGGAGATGATGAACTCCCGCGCCAGGATCACGATAGCGGCCAGCCACGGCGCGCGGCCCTGCGCCACCAGCGCGACGAGGGCGGACATGACGAGGAGTTTGTCCGCCATCGGGTCCATCAATTTTCCGAAGTCGGTCTCCTGGCCGTGCTTTCTGGCGTACCAGCCGTCCATCCAGTCGGTCAGAGACGCCAGAATGAACGCCAGCGCCGCCAGCGTCTGCATAAGCGGCGAGCCTGCCATCACGAGCGCGATGAACACCGGGATCAGGAGGACGCGCAGGAGCGTCAGCCGGTTGGGAAGGTTCATTGGACTTCCTCCCCGTCCAGGTCGTACTCGGAAGCGCCGGTGATCTTCACCCGGATGTACGCGCCCGGCTTCAGCGCGCGGCGGGATTTTACGCGGATCACGCCGTCCACCTCCGGGGCCTCCAGCATCGACCGGCCGATGTAGCGGCCGTTTTCAAACGACTCCACCAGTACATCGCATGTCTCGCCGACGCGGGCCTGGTTTGTTTCGAGCGAAATTTGCTGCTGGAGGCGCATCAGCCGGTCCAGCCGGTCCTGCTTCACGTCTTCGCTCAGCTGATCGGCCATCATCGCCGCCGCGGTGCCCTCCTCCGGGGAGTAGGTGAAGGCGCCCAGGCGGGCGAAGCGCGCCCACTTGACGAAGTCCATCAGCGCCTCAAACTGCGCCTCGGTCTCGCCGGGGAAGCCCACGATGAAGGTGGTGCGCACCAGGATGCCCCGCGCCCGGCAGGCCTCGATCAGGCCGCGGATCATCTCCGGGCCTCCGCGCCGGTTCATCATCCGGAGCATCTCGGCGTCGATGTGCTGAAGCGGCAGGTCGAGGTATTTTGCGACCTTCGGCAGGCGGGCGATGGTATTCAGCAGCCGATCATCCACGGTGTCCGGGTAGCAGTACAGCGCGCGCACCCAGCGGACGCTTTCGATTTCGCTGACCTTTTCGAGCAGTCCCGCAAGGTCCGTTTCGCCGGGGAGGTCGCTCCCGTAGCGGGAGGTGTCCTGGGCGATCAGCGTCAGCTCCGTGGTGCCCTGCTCCGCAAGCAGCCGGCATTCCTTCAGGATCGATTCCGACGGGCGGGACTGGTAGCCGCCCCGGATCAGCGGGATGGCGCAGTAGGCGCAGCGGTTGTCGCAGCCGTCGGAGATCTTGACGTAGGCCGAGTGGCTCGGCGTGGTCAGAAGCCGCGGGCTGTCGAGGAAACGGCCGCACTCGCCGGTGCGAAGCGGGCGCTCGCCCCGGAAGGCGGATTCGAGGATTTCCGGCAGGTTCTGGTACTCCGCGACGCCTAAGATCGCGTCGACTTCGGGCATGTCGTTTCGGATCTCCTGGCCGTAGCGCTGGGAGAGGCAGCCGGTGACGACCAGCTTTTTCAGCCGGCCGCCGTTTTTGTAGCGGGCCATTTCGAGGATCGCCTCGATGGACTCCTCCTTGGCCGACTGGATGAACCCGCAGGTGTTGACCAGGATCACGTCCGCCTCGGCGGGGTCGGGCACCACGCGGTAGCCGTTCTGCGTCAGGATTCCGAGCATCACTTCGCTGTCCACCCGGTTCTTCGAGCAGCCCAGCGAGACGAGACCAACCGTTCTTTCCATAAAACTCCTCTATTCGCCGAACATGATTTTGAACTGTTCGCGCGAGATCAGTACATTTCTGGGCTTGGCGCCATCGGCCGGGCCGACGATGCCGCGCTTTTCCATTTCGTCGATCAGGCGGCCCGCCCGGGCGTAGCCCACCCGGAGCCGCCGCTGGATCATGCTGGTGGAGGCCTGCCCGGCCTCGATCACCGTTTCCACCGCCTGGGGCAGCAGGTCGTCGTAGGCTTCCCGGGCCTCGTCCTTTTCGGCGTCGGCCATCTGGGCGTTTGCCAGGTGCTCAATTACGTCTTCGTCGTAGGTCGTCTCGTGGCGCACCTTGATGTAGGAAACGATGTCGTTGACCTCGTCGTCCGATACCCACGCGCCCTGCACGCGGGCGGGCTTGTTGGTGCCGGAGGGCGCGAACAGCATGTCACCCCGGCCGAGGAGCTTCTCCGCGCCGCCCACGTCCAGAATCGTGCGGCTGTCCACCTGGGAGGCCACGGTGAACGCGATCCGGGACGGGATGTTGGCCTTGATGACGCCGGTGATGACGTTGACCGACGGGCGCTGGGTCGCGATGACCAGGTGGATGCCCGCCGCGCGGGCCAGCTGCGCCAGACGGCAGATGGAATCCTCCACCTCGCCGGGGGCGACCATCATGAGGTCCGCCAGCTCGTCGATGATGATGACGATCTGGGGCATGGCGGGCTCTTCCTCCGGCCGGTGCAGGTTGTAGCTTTTCATGTCGCGCACGCCCAGCTCCGCGAACTTCTTGTAGCGCCCGCTCATCTCGGCCACCGCCCAGTCGAGGGCGCTGGCGGCCTTTTTGGGGTCGGTCACGACGGGGACGAGTAGGTGGGGGATGCCGTTGTAGACGGACAGCTCGACCACCTTCGGGTCGATCATGATCAGTTTGACCTCGTCGGGCGTGGCGCGGTAGAGGATCGAGCACACGATGCAGTTGATGCACACCGATTTACCGGAGCCGGTGGCGCCGGCGATCAATACGTGGGGCATCTTCGCAAGGTCGGACACGATGTAGCGGCCCGCGTTGTCGCGGCCAAGCGCCACGGCCAGCCGGGACGGGTGCTTGCGCGCCTCGCCCGATTCCAGCACGTCGCGAAGGGGCACCACCTCGATGGTGTCGTTGGGCACCTCGACGCCGACGGCGGCCTTTCCGGGAATCGGCGCTTCGATGCGCACGCTGACCGCCGCGAGGTTCAGCGCGATGTCGTCCGCCAGCGCCGTGATGCGGCTGACCTTGACGCCCGCCGCGGGCGACAGTTCAAACCGCGTGACCGTCGGGCCGTGGGCGATGCCGATCAGGCGGGCGTTGATGCCAAAGCTCGAAAGGGTTTCCACGAGCTTCCGGGCCTTGAGCTCGTCGGTCTGTTCGCGGTTCTTGGCCGAGGAAGGCGCGACCGTGGAGAGCAGGTCAATCGGCGGATAATTGTAGCCCTCGTCGTCCTCCCGGGGCGTTGGCGGCTGTGCCGGGTCGGGCTTCTTCGGCTTCTTGGCGGCGGTCGCGATGATGACCGGCCGCTTCTCCTTCTTCGGGGAAGCGTTGGGCGCAAAGGGCGGCTCCGGTTCCGGCGCGCGCATCGGCTCGGCCGGGTAGTCGTCCTCTTCCTCGGGCGCGGGGTCGAAGGAGAGCGCGTCGTCGCCCAGACGGACCTCCTGCCAGTCTCCGCCTGCGAATTCCGCCTGTCCGCGGCGCTCGCCCGGCGCGCTTTCGGCCACCTCGCGGCCGTCGGGCTGCGGCGGCAGCGGCTCGGGTTTATAGAGCGGCTCCGGCTCCTTCACCTGAATGGGCTCAGGCTTCGCGCCGGAGGCCGCGCGCCGCCGGGCGAGGAAGTGGGGCACGTCGGGCGCTTCGCTTTCGCCGTGCGCCAACTTGACCTTGGGCTCGCCGGGCAGCGGATCGTCCGGGCGGATGCGCTCGATCACCATTTCGCGGCCCTCCGGCTGGCGCCGGGGCGGGGGCGCGGGGATGTCCCAAGAATCGAGATCGTCGCTGTCGGGCAGCGAGGGGCGCGGGGCGGCGCGGCCCCGGGCGGGTTTTGACGCGGTCTGCGCCCCCGCCGTGACGGCCACCTGGGGCACCACCATCGCCTGCGCCCGCTCCGCGGCGACCCGCTTTTCATCGGCCCGCTGGCGCGCGTGTTCCACGTATTCGCCGTAGGACTGGCGCACGCGCCCGCCCAGCCGACGAAGGGAGATCTTCCGAAGGAGGATCAGATCGGCCACCATCAGGATGGACAGGACCATCACCGTTCCGAAGGTGCTCTCGCCCATCAGCCCCCGGTGGATGGGCCAGCTTATGAGCGCGCCGAACACACCCGCGCCGCCCCGCTGGAAGCGGTAGGAGGCGAACAGGAAATTCGCGTAGCTCTGCAGGTTGAACGTCAGACGGATTTCGTCGTAGTAGAACACGTGCCACAAAGCCGCGAAGATCAGCGGCAGCAGCATCGTCAAAAACACCCTGCCGGGCTTTACCCGCCGCGCCTTGGTTGCGAAGGTCACGAGAAAGCCGACCCACACCACGAAGACCGGGACCAGAATGAAAAGGGAGCCCGCGATGCCCCGGAGGGTCTCAGAGACCTTCTCCGCCACCGCGCCCTCCGCAAACGAAAAGTACGCGAGCAGAAGCCCGGCGCCCATCAAGAGCACGCCCAGCACCTCGCGCAGTAAACTTCTGTCCTCGGGGGACTCCTTCGGTGGCGGCGGCGCCGCCTCGCGGGGCTTCGCGCCCTTTTGCGCCGCCTTTGACCGGGTCCCCTGTTTTTTGGTCGTTCCTGATTTAGCCGCCATCCAGTCCTCCGATAGCCGTTGATTCGCAGAATATCACAGATATAGTATACATCAGAACAACTCCAAATTCAATGCCACGCTTCTGTCGGGCAAGGTCTTCGATGCGCGGTTTGGAGGGGCAGACCCTCCATGTTCAATCATTTTTACCGGCTTTGCCGGTGAAAATGGATTCGAACCGAGAGCGAGCTTGCCCGACCGAAGTCGAATCAGTTCCGGTCGCCCGGATTGCGCCCGAAATTCAATTTCAGCAATCCGGCGTCCCCTTCCGGCTTACGCAGCAGTCTCACTCATGCGTAAGCCTCGTCCGCGAGCAGCGGGGTGATTTCGCCCTCGTAGAGTACCGCCAGCGCGTGCAGCGCGCGGGTGAGGCAGACGTAGAGAAGCCGCGCGGAGCGGCCATCTTGGGGGAATGAAGACGCGCCCGCGTCGGCGAGGATCACCGCGTCGAACTCGAGGCCCTTGACCGCGGAGGCCGGGGCCAGCATCACGCCGGAGAGCGCCTCCGGGTCGTCGGCGCTTAAGAGCCTTACGCCCATAGACGGGGGCAGCGCTTTTTTGAGCGCCTTCAGCGCGGCGTCATCCCGGCCGATTACCGCGATGGAGACAAGGCCCTCGGCCTGCCACTTTTTGGCAAGCGCCTCCACCGCCCGCGCCTTCTCTTTAACCCCTTCGCAGCGCTGGAACGCGGGCGCTTCGCCGTGGCGCAGCACGGTCTTGGGCGGCTGGATGCCCGGCGCGGGGTGGCTGCGGAACACCGCCGCCGCCAGCGCCATGATCTCGACGGTGCTTCGGTAGCTGACGGTCAGTTCCCTGCGGGCGGCATTTTTGAGGGCGAGGGGCTGATCCCAGTCGGTGATGCCGCCCGCGCCGATGGACTGCATCAGGTCGCCCACGGCGGTGACCGTCGCGCCCGGCGCGAGGCGGCTCAAGAGCTGGAACTCCAGCGCGCTGAAGTCCTGCGCCTCGTCGACGACCAGGTGCCGCGCGTCCGGCCGCCGGACCTCGGTCAGGCGCAGCGCGATCAGCCCCAGCGCCGCCAGGTCGTCCCGGACGACATACTTTTTCTCCGTCAGGCGCAGGAGCGCCCGCCGGGAGGCTTCCTCGAGCGCCGCGTCTCCGCTCTTCAACTGATCCTCAAGGTACGCCCGGTAGACCTTCTCGGGGCTGACCGGCGGAAACGCGGCCATCTCGCGCTTGATGAAGGGCTTGACCTCGTTTTTGACCTCCGAAAGGCGCGTGTCGAGGCTCCCAAAAAGCGCCGCCAGCTTTTCCTTGAGCGCCGCCGGGTCGCCAGTCACCTGCCGGAACTGCGCGGCGCGCTTCGTGGCCTGCTCGGTCAGGTATTTTTCGATGGTTCTGGCCGCCCGCTTGACCCGGGCGGAGAGCTGCTTTTCAAACTCGCGCAGCCTTCGCGCCATCGGGAACGGGGCCTCGTCGACGAGCAGGAATTGCCGAAGCTCCCCGCGGTCGTAGAGGCGGACGGGGCCGAAGGCAATCTCCCGGTTCGCGAAGGAGTGTTCGTAGTCGGTGAGCCAGCGGTCGAGGCGCGCCTCGTTCTCCGGCGCGCCCTTTAACCGGGCGTCCCGCGCCCTCAGTTCCGGCGACAGCGAGTCGTCCTCCGCGAGCCTCGGCAGCTTCATCAGCGTGCGCAGGAAGCCGTCGAAGGTTGTCTGCCGGACGCGCTCGACGCCCAGATCCGGCAGCACCCCGGCGATGAAGTTCAAAAACAGCGGGCTGGGCGCGAGGATCACCATCTGATCGGGGGAGAGCTGCGGGTATGCGTACAGAAGATAGGCGATCCGGTGCAGCGCCACGGTGGTCTTGCCGGAGCCCGGCGCGCCCTGCACGAC